>NZ_JBDPGY010000004.1:202030-225572 GCF_039841815.1 Ruminococcus sp. 1001136sp1
CTGCTTTCTTTGTATCATTGCACTTCTTTGTTCCAAAAATCTGTATATTCAAATTAATTCTCCTTGTCCATCGCCATACGTATCATTTTTTCAAAAGATGCTCTGAAATGCTCATCATCCTCTGCTGTTCGTTTTCGTGGTCCTTTTAAATGATTCTTTCCAGATGCCCTTCGTGCTTTCTTGTTCAAGTGACGCTCCATAAGCATCTGATCAATATTCTCATTGGTATACCATTTCCCAGACTGATGAATCGCATAAGCACCTTTCCCTAATGCCATTGCAGCCACACCGTAGTCCTGTGATACGACAATATCGCCCCTATGGCAAATGCTGATTAGTTTATAATCCACGGCATCTGCTCCGGCTCCAACTACGATCACTTCACTGTAATCAGAAAATAACACATGATTGGTATCACACAAAGAAAATATGGAATGTTGATATTCTCTGGTTTAGCCGCTTCATGAATATAATCAATGATAGCTCCCGGAACAAATTCACCTTTCAGATTTACGTGTCCAAATAAATCTGATGAGTCTGACCAATCAGGGCGAACTGAAACCAGTTTGTAATTTGCTCCAATTGCTTCAGCAAACAATCTCACCAAGCGTGTTTTTCCGGTTCCGGAAGTACCGGCAAGAATTACAAATGGTTTTGACTTTAAGCTGAGGTAAAAGTTTTCAATCAACTCGCCATCATAGCTGAAGCTTTTAGATGCGATATACTCCTTGATCAGCTCCATACTTTCTTTAATTGATAATTCCGGCACTTCTTCCTCACCTTCTTCCAAGTTTGGGAAAGTTTAGGGAGAAATGAAAATAGATAAAAAAAATAAAAACGCCAGTGAAATGACTCCACTGACGCCTTACAAATACTATTGATTTTTCTTTTGTTATAAAAAAAGACCATCTACGGTTTTACGGTAAATGATCTTTTTATTGCCAATATTCCATTTATATCATTTTGTTTTCATAATCTTGTAACTCATGGAAAATATCATCCACATATACAACATCATTTTCTATTCTATATAACATAAAATATCTGTGCTGTTGAAAATTTATTCGACGATATCCCAGACTCTGTAAACGTGGATTGTCGCATACTTTCAAACTACTCGCTACATACTTTAACTTTTTAATAGTATTCTCAAAATCATCAAGCACATTTTTCGCTGCTTGCTTATTTTTCTTAGCGAAAAACAGATACTGTATAAACTGATTCAAGTCTTCTTCTGCTTCAGCTGTTACAACTATTTTATAATCCATATTTTCCTCTTATATCTGAAATCACATCATCTGCATTTCGGTAATTTCCCCTTTTTGAAGATTCTCTGGATTGTTCCAGTCTTTGAAGCATCTCTTCTTCTGTCATAGATGTATAAGGATTATGCACAGTTCGTTTTATTTCAAATGGAAATCCATTATATGCAACCGCCTGCGTTAAAAACATCCTTATTGCTGATGTCGTGTCAGTTCCAAGATCTTTAAAAAGCTGATCTGATTTATTTTTCAAATCATCGTCTACCCTGATCTGAATTGTACTTGCCATTTTAGATACCTCCTTTTTTCTTCATTATAATGCTATTTCATTACTAATTCAATACAATTGTATTGATATTTCACTTATTTCTTTGCACTTATCTAAGATAGTAGGTATGGAATCTTAGATTACAATTGAGGTAGGTACAATAAAAATACAATCGGCACAACTTTTTCTTTCTGTACTCATTCAGTTCCTGACGTCCAATGATTGGGATGCCAGGATAACCACCTGTCTGTGTCCTGATTGCCGGAGAGCTTGTCTGGGCGCACAATTCCGATTTATCCAATTAAACAAATTCTTTTTTATTTTTTCTTTTATCCTATCACACTCGCACCAAATGGCATGAAAGAGAGTCTTGCCATCTTGAAAAACTGCTTTCCAAATGGAATTCCAATAATTGTAATACACCATATGCATCCTGCAAAAATCCATGCCAGTCCACCCAGTAATCCTCCAAATATAAACCAAAGAATATTACCTATAGTTCTCATGACAATACATCCGCCTTATCCAATGTTTAATATTCTTTTGCAATTTCCTCTGTTATCTCATATATCTCTTTAAATTTTTCTAAGTCCTCCGGCGATCTGATCAGCATGATTTCTTCGATTTTTCCGGTCCGTATGTCTTTGAACCCTGCTACTTCTTCTCCGGTACAAATACTTGCACGAATAACTGGTTTCATATGTTCTCGGTCATATGTTTTTTTCATGATTTTCTTTTTGAATAATCCCATACTTCATCCTCCGAATAATTACAGAAACAAGATCAACTATTAATTTCTGGAACATTTTTCTGCATCGATTGCCAGTACAAACATCAGCGCATCCAACGCATTTCCTGGATCCTGCACATCAATAACATATGTATCAGTCATATGAAACAGTTCTTTACTAACCCGTGCAATTGAATAACCGCTTCGATCAAGAATGCTATAGTTCCATTCCATAATGGTTCCATCAATATGCCATCCATTGTAATCAATATTATAATGTGGCGTCAGGAATGAGAATTCTTTGCTCAGGCATCCAATATAACTGCCATTTTTATAAATCTCAAATTTAGGAAGAAAAGTAAGTACTTTCTGAACAACCATTCCTACTTCATTTCCATAGGCATCATAAATTACAAGTTTATGTCCCCAGGACAACTGACCTTTTACTACATAAACAGTGTTGCCTGCTTCATCATAAATATCATAGCTGTCAAACCATGAAAATAGCCTTTGTTTAAATAATAACTTCATAACTTTTCACCGCTCTCTCCAACAGATATAATTGGTTCTTTACACTTCTTCGATATTGGCTACGTGGATTTTTCCATCAGGTTGTGTATGGCTTTTCCATTGTTCTTTTGTTATGACATTTGTATGGCCAACTCTTACCTCATTAAGCAATGGTACTGGAACCTCATCGCAAGTATGATGATAAATAAATCCAAGTTTCTCCTGTACTCTTTTGGACTTTTTATTTCCGTCATAATAGCCACACCATATTGTAGTCATTTCAAGCGTTTCAAATCCTCGTTTCATAAGCGCATATGCCGCTTCTGGCATATACCCTCTGCCCCAGAATGGTTCTCCCAACCAGTAACCAAGTTCACATTCATCATCTCTATCTGTCATATCTGTATGTCCGTTTAGTTTTAGTTCAACAGCTCCTATTGCAACATTATTCTCTTTTTCACAGATTGCATAGCATTCTGCTCCGGTGAAAATATTGTCAATAACATATTTACTTGATTCGATATCCTTGTGAGGAGGCCATCCGGCAATTGGCCCTACTTTTGGATTTTTTGCATAAGTAAACAAACTTTCTGCATCATCTTGCGTCCACTTTCTTAAAATCAATCTTTCAGTTTCTAGTATCATTTTAAAATATATCCCTTCAGTATTCAATTTCGATTTATCCAATTAAGACAATTCTTTAGGTTAGAATCGATGATGGAGTAAACGAAAAAGCAGTTTTGACATTTCAGTGAACTGCCCCTTCGTTTACTCCATTTTCGATTTGACCTAATTGAACAAAGTGAGCGTCCGAGTAGCTACTACCTATGGACTTTTAATCTTTTGTTCTTATCCATGATTATACAGGATTTCCTGTGCAGACGCTACAGAAATCAAGAATTTTCAGATAAATAGGTATAACAATTAAACCTCAGGATTTTGAGGCTTAGAAAACATATAAAAGATTTGGATTTTAACACCTTTGCGGTATTCTCAGTTGTGGTTTTCCAAGATGTCCACCGCAGGATTTACATACATAGATGTTTATCCCGTATAGCTGTTTCAATATTTCTGGCATCTCCTTATCCCTGAGCTTTGAAAGATATTTTTTGCATCCGAGGAGATTCCAGCATAAAGTGAGCTTTTTGTGTTTGCCGCGGGAACATAGAAGCCCATAATGCCGGAGCCTGACAAAACGTCTGGGTGGCACATGCATCAGAAAACGCCGTATAAATTCAATACCAGAAAGGGTCAGTTCCTTCCATTGCCCTTCCTCTTTTTTGCAAGCAAAAAAGTCCTGACATCCTGACAGGCAAGCTCTTCAGGATTCTTATTCTGATATTTCAGAAAATAAGAGACATAGTTTTTATAGCAGTTGATGGAACGTTCTTTAAGGTTACGGATTTTTCCGGCTTCCTCAAGCTGTTCTAAATATTTTTCATACATAATAAAATCCTCCATATAAAATCAGTAGTTATCCGGAACACTGCTTTATATGGAGGTGCATTTTGGTCATAAAACCGCTTGCCAACCAAGCGGAAGGGTGGTATTCTTTTCATAGGCAGTGGGAAGGTCGATCCTGTTTGATTGTTTCGTTGTGGTGACTTAACAATACTACTTTTAGGACTTGCTTTCCACTGTTTTGTTATAGAAAAAAGAAAATCGCTATGCCATAGCCTTGGTAGGCCATCGCGCAGCGATTTTGTTCAATTTATGTTTGCAGGTTTGGGAGAGATTGTTTCTTTTCCCGCCTTTTCTCTGATTTACATCCCCGAATAAGGGGTGACAACAGAGCAGAACTCAAATGTTAGCTGGACTTTTTCTCACATGCTCTGATTTGATCTCATATATAAAACCAGCAGAGATTTTGCTCTCCACCGGTCTGCTTTTATCCTAATTATGTTCCCCTTGCATTGATTTTGCTAATGATGTCAGACAGGGATAGTCCACAGCTGGAAATTAGTTTTTCATTTAAGTAATTATTTCAGTCCCAAAAAGACATATGAATTTTCACAGCCTGCTTCTTCTAAGGAATTAAAAAACAGACCATATAACAACTTTATATGCTCTGTCTTTTTATTCCTACAAATCTTCGTGCAGTTTTACATCGCTATTATCTGCCATGCATTGTTTTAAGGCAATGATCATTTTTTCCGCATCCAGTGGCTTTGCAAGATGAACATTCATTCCAGCCAGCCGGCTGTTGATAATGTCTTCTGCAAAAGAATTCGCGGACATTGCAATGATCGGAACCCTCCTGGCATCCCTTCTTTTCATTTCCCTGATTGTCCTTGCCGCATCCAGACCATTCATCCTCGACATCATAATATCCATATAAATTACCCCAAAATAATCCGGTGCAGATTTCTCGAAGATTTCAACTGCTTCCTGCCCGTCTACTGCACATGTAACTTCCATACCGCTGTCTTCCAGTATACATCTGGAAATTTCCATGTTCAACTCATTGTCTTCCACAACCAATGCCCGCATGCCTTCTACCGAATAATCATCAAGGCTTACTGGCTTATCTGATAAATTACTGTTTTTATCCTGTGTGCCAATTTTGAACGGAATTTTTACAATAACTGTTGTCCCGACACCTGCTTTGCTCTTCAGTTCAATACTTCCATCCATTCTGTCCACGAGTTGCTTCGTAATTGCAAGCCCCAGTCCGGTGCCTTCATACCTGGATCTGCTTGTTTCGCTTTCCTGAGAGAACATATCAAAAGCATGTGCAATAAAATCTTCACTCATACCCACACCCTGGTCTTTACAGTAGAAAGTGAAATTTGCTCTGTCATCATCCAGAGTTTCTTCCTTAACCCCGAACGTGAGCACACTACCCGACTGACTGAATTTTATGGCATTGTCCATAATATTCGACAGAATCCTTCCAAGATATATCGGGTTTCCAACCAGAGTGCTGTGACTGTATGTACCATTTTTCCAGTCAATCTCATACCGATGCCTTTCTTGGCAGCCCGCTCATCATAAATCTGATTCAGTTCCTGCAGTACCTCTGTCAGATCAAATAAAAGCTGCTGGTCCTTCAAATCCCCGCTCTGTAGTTTATTCATATCCAACACATCATTTACCAGAGACACCAGATATTTCAGGGATTCCATTACCTTTTCTCTGATCTTCTGCTGCATCTGTGGATCATCTGCGTACTGATTTCCCATATTTACCATACCGATAATACCGTTCAGTGGTGTACGGATATCATGACTCATCGTTGCCAGAAACCTTGTTTTCATTTCGGCTTCCCGCTTTGCTGCTTCCGCAGCAAAGTTAAGATCCTCTTCACGTCTCTTGGAATCGCTGATACTACGGACTGTACATAAAACATGGGTTACATTTCCAGACCCATCCCGTTTTTTTACAGTAAAAAGCATCCTGTGCCAACTGCCATCACACATTCTGTATTCTGTAGAAATACATTCTTCCGTCTTCAATCTTGCTGAAAGTGTAGAGACATCCAGAAATGGACGGATCAGCGAACGGTATTCAGATGCAACCATTGTATCACAAAGCTGATACAGTTTCTCCGATGCACTGCCTCTGTTTCCTGTCAGTTTGTGTATTTCACAGTCATTTGATATCTCTTCAAAAAAATCTTTCTGCACATCAATCCTGTAGATAGAACAGTAACTCTTAGCAATTGCTGAGATTATTTCATTACTCAGCCGTGCTTCATCCAGTGCCTGCTTTAATTGATTCTGGATCGTAGTTTCTTTTTCCATGATATCATCAATATGCCGAAAACCCACCAGTGCGAAAAAATGTTTCTCATCCTCGTATATTTTGGCTGCCTGTGCCTCAAAAAATTCATGCTGGTTCGGATTCGGTTTACTTCTATAATGGTATGTAATGCGCTCCTTCCGGGAAAGCTGTTCCTTTAGATGCCCTGTCGAAATCCAGTCCTTAAATTCCTGTCTTTCTTTCTCATACAGATATTGAACCGCATATTGGTCAGCAGAAGAATTGAAATTATCACCCTGTTTCAGATTCATTTTTTTTACGTTGGTTCCATCGTTTATATGGAGAATTTCAAAGGAACCGGTATTTAATTCAACATAATAGACAGCCGTAAAATCTGCACATATCTTATCCAAAAGCCGTCTTTCCGCCATCTGTTCTTCCAACGTACTTTTCAGTTTTCTGTTCCTCATATGTACCATTACAGTCAGGATAAGAAGCAGAACGATCAGCACAGTTATAAAAACCAAAACAGTCACAGACTGCGGTTGCTTCGGAAATAAATTAATTTCTGTCATAACAAAATCCTCTCTCTATGTTTCCTGTCTGCTTTTCCCATGCATCTGGAAGGCTCCTGATTGCTGCGGTTGCCTCATAATCATTTATGACAGGCATTTTGCTTTCTCAACTCTTCGCTTATGGTCTGCTTAATTTTTTCCGCATCCAGCGGCTTTGCGAGATGTGCGTTCATTCCTGCTTCCATACACTTTTCTGCATCTTCCCTAAATGCATTTGCAGTCATAGCAATGATAGGGATTATTTTTGCATCCTGCCGTTCCAGGTCTCTTATTGTTCTTGCAGCAGTAAGACCATCCATCACCGGCATCATAATATCCATTAAAATAACATCGTATGTTCCCGGTTCGGAAGCTTCAAAATGCTGAACAGCTTCTAACCCATTGTTCACTGTTTCTACTTTAGCCCCATTTTCCGTCAGCATAAATTCTGCTATTTCCACATTCAGCTCATTATCTTCAACCAGCAATACCCGGATATCTGATATATCTGCATCAAAATCTTCTTTTTCTTCTGGCCGTGCATTCGTATCAATTTTAAATGGAAGTATTACAGTAAAACAGCTTCCTTCACCAAGCTTGCTTTCAACTGTTATGGTTCCGCCCATCTTTTCTACAAGTTGTTTCACAATAGGCATTCCCAGACCTGTCCCATTATAATCAGAACGTGGGGAATTATCTGCCTGTACAAATGGAGTAAACAATTCATTTTTTATAAATTCTTCTGACATTCCAATTCCATTATCTTTTATTTTAAATTCACATGTCATGTGATCTTCTAATCTTTCAATCGTTCTCATACTCATGTAAATAAAACCATTCACCTTATTGTACTTCATACTGTTTGTAAACAGATTCATCAATATTTTTTTCAGATGAACTGCATTGCTCCAAACATATATACCACTGTAATCATCATGTTCTCCTATAACATGAAGTCCTTTTTCTTCTGCCTGAAAAGATAGTGACTCCGTGATTTCCTGACATACCTGATCCAGATTGATGGATTCATCACCAAAAACCATTGTATCTGATTCTAACTTTGCCATATCTAAAACATCATTTATCAATGATAGTAGCAGTTTCGATGACTCATGTATTTTATTCATGCAATCCTTTGCCCGCTCAGCATCATTTCCGCTTTTCTCAAGAATCGTAAGCATGCCAATAATACCATTGATCGGTGTTCTGATATCATGAGACATGTTATTTAAAAAGGAAGTCTTAGCCTTATTGGCACTCTGTGCTTCTACAAGTGCATTTTGTAATTCCTGCTGTTTTTCTTCAAGCTCCTGATTCAGCTTCAATGCCTGCTCAGCAGACTTCTTGGATTTTTCTTCCGCACGTTTTGATTTTTTCAAAGAATTAAGAATTATACACAGAACAACGAAAAAAGAAATTCCAGCGATAAGTGAAACTGTCAGTAAATTGTCCTGAATAAAATCCTTCGCTGTAACTTTTCGTAAGGAAGCATTATACGAAACTACTGCACCTGAAAATTGAGTTGTAGGTATAGATGTCAGTGTTTTATTCAGAATGGACAAAAGAACCGGTTCTCCCTGCAGAATAGCAAATGGAACATCAGCTTCTTTTGTCAGGAAAACACTATGAAGCTTATTATTTTTCAAATAGTCTGAAACAGTACCTGAATTGCTTACAATACAATCCGTCTCCCCCTTCTGCATTGCTTTTACTGCTGCATCTGATGTTTCATATTCCACAACCTTCCATTGCGGATAATTGTATGAAAGATATGCTTTCAATGCAAAATCATCTTTTTCAACGGCAACTATATTCTCTTTATTTTCATCAAAAGAATCCTTTGCCGTAATTGCTGCCATATTGAGAGTCAACAGCGTATCCGACAAAGCAAATCCATTTGTTTCTGCAAAGTATGGATTCTGGTTTGCATGAAAAATCAGGTCTATTTTTCCATCCTGCAATGCCTGAAGCAGTTCACTTCTTGTCTCATATCCATTTAATTCAAATTCCAGAGTCTGACCTTGCAGACAATTTTCTGCAAGATCCACATAATCTGTAATAACACCTGTCAGTTTACCTGTTGATGGATCTACACTGCTGATACCTCCATCCTGATTCAGATACCCTATCCGGATTGCACCATGCTGCCCGATCCACTCACTTTCTTCTTTTGAAAGAAACGAGCTGCTCTGTGCAGAAAGATAACGCCTGTAGAGATCATCTGTGTAAAATGGGTTGTCATCCTTGATTCTGCGCATAGCACTATCCAGTGCTTCTTTGATATCCGGACGTTCTGGATTTATAGCGAAATAGATTTCTGTCTCTCCAATACTTGTAAGCGGTGAAATATCCGATTCTTCCCAACGGGATTCTTCTACCGAAACGAAGCAGTCAATTTCATGTTTCGACAGTTTGTCCATAATTTCTGTGGTTGTAGAAACATTGATATGCTTCGTATGCAGACCATATTTTGATTCCCATTCATTAAGCACATCCTCCACTATATTATCTTTAGACACACCAATATTTTTTCCCTCAAAAGAATCCAAATTTCCTGCTGTAAGATCCATATTGGATGCATCCGTATAGATGTAATATTTCTCTTCCCCCATAGGCATATCGGAAAAAAGCATATTTTCAGCACGTTCGTCTGTATAGGAAATGTCACCAAGAATATCAATCTCTCCATTTTCCAACTGTGTAAAGCAGTTTTTCCAATCACTTGTTATGTATTTATATGTCCATCCTGCATAACCTGCAATATCTTGAAGATACTCATAACCATAGCCGCTTCTTTCTCCCTTTTCATTGACGGTATTATAAGTTTCTTCAAAAGATCCTACCCGGATAACATTGTCAGAGTTTTCTTTGGCAAATGTAGGAACGGATAAAACAATAAAACATATAATTGTGCAAAATATAATGTAACAAAATTTGAAATTCATTATATTCTGTACTAATTTGCACTTCTTCATCTTTCTCCCCTCCTCTAGGCTACAGTTGCTTGCTTCCAGATTTTAATTTTACATTCATTAATTGTCAATAACCTCCCCGCTATTTTTCCAAACAGCTTCTGTATTACTTATTCAAGTGCTCTACCATAAAAAAGCACTGCCAAACAGACAGTGCAACCTCATTTCATGCAACTGGCTGCCATTTTACAGGCCCTGTAGCTTTGCGTCCCAGACTTTCATCTGGTTTGCCGATTTCCTTATTATAGCTTTAATACTTATGCAAAAAAACTGATTTCATTATACTTTAATGCTCTAGTATACACAAGAAAACATTACCGTTTTAACGACAAAAATAAAAAAAGAACAGCCGATACATATACTCGAACTATTCTTCTACTTCCGAAGACCACGCAGCATTGACATCACTGTTTCCTGCTCATTTGTACTCAGATTATTCCATATCCTTAAAACTTCTTTCTGTTTTTCTGTCAGATTCTCTGAATTACCTTCCTGAAAAAACTGTGATAATGTCACACCCAAAGCTGTACATATTTTTTCAAGTGTGATCAGCGACGGCAGGTTTTCCTGCGCCATGATTCTTCCCAGTGATGACTGGGAAATTCCAAATACACATAAGCATGATACAATAGAGGCATGCTGAAGGAGGATCTCATATGGCAAAGCAAGCTGTACAATTTCTTCTTTTGTATGATATTTGTTATTCAACTCCATCGTTATTTTTAATGCCCTTTGAGACATCTCATGCATGATCAGATGGTCTTCACTTCCACCGTCTACAGTATATCCGGGCTTCATATTACTCAAATATTCTTCAAATGTCATGATTAACCAACCCCGTTTTCTTTAAAAAATTTCTGGATTTTATCAAATGGGATCACATCCAGATTATCGTAAAGATCTGTATGAACAGCCCCTGGAATTGTCAGCAGCTCTTTATTGGATGTGTACTTGCTGTCCTTGATCATATTTTCATAAGCATCTTTTCCAAAATAATAACTGTGCGCTTTTTCTCCATGAACGATAAGGACTGCACTTCTGATTTCATTACTGTACTTTAATATTGGCTGATTCATAAATGACATACATCCAATACTGTTCCAGCCATCATTGGAATTTAGGCTCCTTTTATGATAACATCTGCCTTTATAATACTCACTATAATCTTTTACGAAGAGAGGGGCATCTTCCGGAACCGGAAGTGGAACACAACCACCGCCTTTGGAATACTCGCCTTTACGGTATTCTTGTGTTCTGAGGGCATTCAGTGACTGTTTCTTTGCATAACGTACTTCTTCACTGTCCTCAGAATCAAAGTACCCATTTGCATTTACCCTTGTCATATCATACATGGTAGATGCTACAGTTGCTTTTATTCTTGTATCCAATGCAGTTGCGTTAAGAGCCATTCCACCCCATCCGCAGATTCCAATGATTCCTATTTTATCCGTATCCACATCTTCCCGAACAGAAAGAAAATCAACAGCAGCCATGAAATCTTCTGTATTAATATCCGGAGAAGCCATGAATCTTGGATTGCCTCCACTTTCCCCCGTAAAAGAAGGATCAAATGCAATCGTTAAATATCCTTTTTCAGCCATCGTCTGCGCATATAATCCGGAACACTGTTCTTTGATTGCACCAAATGGTCCGCTTACGGCAATCGCAGGATATTTCCCTGACACATTTTTCGGCTTATACAGATCTGCAGCAAGTGTGATTCCATAACGATTTACAAATGTCACTTTCTTATGATCTACTTTTTCACTCTGTGGAAAAGTTTTATCCCATTCAGATACCAACTTTAATTCTTCTGTTTTTAACATATTCAACATCCTCCATATGCAAAATTTCTTGTAATTATACTAACAATAGTATATGATATAAATATCATACAACCTAAAGTTAACTTTAGGTCAAGCATATTTTGAAAGAAGGTTTTTTATGTATACAATCGGTCAGGTCTCTGCAATGTTTGGTCTCCCTGTTTCTACCTTAAGATATTATGACAAGGAAGGTTTTTTCCCTAATCTGGAGCGTAAAGGAAACATCCGTTATTTCAGCGATAATGAGTTGGAAGCGCTTCGTATCATTGAATGTCTGAAGAAATCTGGGCTTGAGATCAAAGATATAAAGCAATTTTTTATCTGGGTATCTGAAGGCAGCGCCAGCTATGAAAAAAGGAAAGAATTATTTGAAGCCAGAAAATCAGCTGTTGAAACTGAAATCCAGGAACTTCAAAAAACTCTCTCCCTCTTAAAATTTAAGTGCTGGTATTATGAAACAGCAATGAAAGATGGTAATGAAGATACGATAAATGCCATGTTACCTGATAAACTTCCAAAAAATATACAGAAACTATATGACAAAGGACATGAATGATTTTTGTTTCTTCTTCAAGCTGGAATTGATCGTGCTCTGTCTTTCGCTAATGCAACTCCATTTTACTGTGCAAACATAAGTTATGCCCGTCTCAAGATTCGCTTTATATCATCCAGATTTTCAACAAAAAAGATTCCCTCCTGTCGCTCGTTAGAAGATAATCCTTTTTCAATCATATGATTTAGAAGTGCTTTCAAATCATCGTAGTAACCGTTCAGGTTGTAGAGAATGCAGGGTGCCTCCAGATGTTTCAAAGACACCTTCGACATTACCTCTGCAATTTCCTCCAATGTTCCCGTGCCGCCCGGGAAGGCAATAAAGGCTTCTCCTAACTCAATCATTTTGTTTTTTCTCTCAGACATATCCTTAGTCACAATCAGTTTTGTCAGTCCATCATGTTGAAACTCATTTTCAATAAAAAAATTCGGCTCAACACCCGTAACATCACCGCCTGCCTTCAATACACTGTCTGCCAATGCTCCCATTAAACCACCTTTAGAACCACCGTAAACAAGTGCATTTCCACTGTTTCCAATCCATGCCCCCAATTCCTCAACTGCTTTTCGTAAGCATAGGTCATTTCCTTCGTTTGCCCCAAGATAAACTGTTATATTCATTAAAAATTTTCTCCTACAACTTCCGATTGTTCGAGCTTTTCAAATACTAACGTACTTAATTCTGTTCAATAAGTGATTTATAGTAGTTACCAAAGTCAGCAAGTGAATTAACAATTGGAAGCATTTTTGTTCCGAGTTCCGTTAATCCGTATTCAACTCTCGGTGGCTGCTCATGGTAATCGTGGCGATATGCCAGTCCATCATTCATCATTTGTCTTAAACTATCTGTCAAAACCTTTTGTGAAATACCATCTATACTTCGTTGTAGCTCATTGAATCTCCATGGGCGCTCTTTCAAGTTACG
This sequence comes from Ruminococcus sp. 1001136sp1, assembly GCF_039841815.1. Taxonomy (NCBI): domain Bacteria; kingdom Bacillati; phylum Bacillota; class Clostridia; order Eubacteriales; family Oscillospiraceae; genus Ruminococcus; species Ruminococcus sp. 1001136sp1. Next base: position 215,332 of record NZ_JBDPGY010000004.1, read on the forward strand.
CAAAATCAGCAGTTTCCATTTTCCTCCGATGAGAGATACCGCTGTTGCAACTGGGCATTCCGGTAATTCTTCTTTTGCTCGCATAATTCTCACCTCCGAGTCTATTGTAACACATTCATTTTTGAGTGTACAGTTACAAAAAGGTGCGTACTTGTTTTTGTATGTGTCTCACACTATACTAATACCAATCAACCCGAAACTACAAATCAACTATGGAGGTATCATTATGACAAATTACACAAAAACAACTATTGGAAAGGAAAACCGAATTGAGCTGCACGAAAAGTTGTCTTTAACAGGTGCAGAAATCAGTTTAAACGAACTACCTGCAGGAGCAAATGTCCCATTTGTTCATTCTCATAAAGAAAATGAGGAAATCTATGGAATTCTTTCAGGTAACGGCAAAGCCATAATTGATGGAGAAGAAATCAGCCTTTCAACTGGAGACTGGCTAAAAATCGCACCTGCTGCAAAGCGTCAGTTTTTTGCATCCGATATTTCCGGAATTACTTATATCTGCATTCAGGTAAAAGAAAATTCTCTGGAACATTTTACAGCAGAGGACGCCGTAATCGGCTAATTAAAAGTATTTATTTACAAAAATGCACAGTTCTCGATAAGCTAAGAACTGTGCATTTCTTTTTTCTTCAATTTTACAATTTCTCTATTTTTCAAACAAGAATTTCTCGATTTCAAATGGCGATAAATAAATCTCTCCACCATCATCAGTTTAATTTTCATTTAGATTAACGATTTCTTTTTCCTGTATTCTCTGTCCCTCGGATTTCCTCATGATAGAAATAATCTACGATCACCGGATGTCCCTGCGGGACTCTGCCATAAGGCATTTCATTATCCACAAATGGGCAATCATACTTCTTAGCCATTTCCTCAGCTTTTACTTCAAGTGCTTCAAAGTAGCTGCGGTTATGCTTGTTATAGATCTCGTCGTAAAGGGGTACAAGATCAGGATATTTTCCGGCAATATAATCCATAATTGTCTTTTTGAAACCGCCTCGAAGATTGAGATTTTCGAGCCAGAACAGATCGCACTGATCCTTTACCCGCTCAAAGATTGCTTCAAAATCCGTGATACCGGGGAATACCGGGGATACGAAACAGACTGTACGGATACCTGCCTCATATACCTGCTTCATAGCAGCGATACGGTGCTCAATGCTCGAAGCAGAATCCATATCGTTCTTGAAATTTTCATCTAGTGTGTTGATCGACCATGAAACGGTTACACGTCCAAGCTTCTTCAACAGATCAATATCCCGTACCACAAGATCCGACTTTGTGCAGATCAGAATATCTGCGTCACTGCCGATCAGCTGCTCCAGAAGTTTTCTGGTATTCCCGAATTGCTCCTCCTGTGGATTGTAGCCATCTGTCACAGAACCGATGACCACCCGCTGTCCGGCATATTTCTTCGGATTTTTAATTTCTGGCCAATGCTTCACATCAAGGAAAGTGCCCCATTCCTCCTTGTGCCCGGTAAAGCGCTTCATAAAAGAAGCATAGCAATACTTGCAGGCATGTGTACAGCCCACATAGGGATTGACCGAGTAACCGCCTACCGGCAGACTAGACTTAGTCATGATGTTCTTTGTTTCCACCTCACGAATGAGGATTCCATTCATTACTTCTTCCATGATTTCTGTACCTCTAACACTTTATTAAATTCTTCCGGCATTTCCTGAATCATATTTTCATCCCCTATGATAGGGACAAGGTCTTCCTTCATAAACACCGGAATGCCGAGCTTATGTGCCTGGTCCGTCAGAGACCATGCCCATTCCGGCTCCGTATGAATCTTCCTGCTCTGAGCTCCGGTCATGGTGCCGACAACGATCCAATTGATTCCGGAAAGGTCAACTGTGCCGGGATCATCGAATAACGGCTCAAAGGTAACATGGTAATGTTTTGCTCTGACGTTTTTCCGAAGGGCGTCGATACGCCACAGTTCTGCTTTCCTCGTCACCGTAACGCCAAACCATGCGTTTTCCAGATCGGTATCAAAATCCAGCAAATCAGGTCGCTTGGTAAGGAACAGGAACTGATGCTGTGGATTTTCACGGATCTTTGCAAATACCTCGTCTCTCCATTCCGGCTTCCATCCGGAGAGATCGCTCATGCCGGTAAGAAGAAAGTTCTGCGGACGTTTCTTTTCCATCATCTTGAGCTTACCCGGAAAGAATTCAGGGTCAGCGAAGTCATCAATCATATGCCAGCGTTTCACGTTGTTGCGGGCATAGCAATATGCACACCCCACTGTACATCCGATGACGATATTCATGTTTTGAATCTGATCTTTGATACAAATACTCATGATTTCTGCCACTCCTCAAGATTCTTTCTGATACGGTCGAGGCATTCCTCAAACCGGGTAATTTCTTCCTCCGAAAAACCTTTGTAGTAAATACTGCCCATTTTATCAGATACAGAATCGTATTCGTCCTTTAAGGCATGTGCTTTTTCAGTCAGAAACAGAAGTGTTTTCCTTTTGTCCGTTTCAGACTGAACGCGTCTTATCAGCCCTTGATTTTCCATTCTTTCCAGCATCGTAGTAAGAGAAGTTATCGCTAATCCACATTTAATCGAGAGTGACCTGATTGAGATTCCATCTTCCTGCCACAGTACATAAAGAATACGCCCTTGGGCTCCGTTAAACGCATCAATATTCTTTTCGCTGAGAATCTTCTCAAAGATTCGATCTCCAAGTTGTTTTATTTTGGTAACAAGAAATCCGCCATTCATTTTCGCACAAAAACTCCTATATAGTATATTATCAAATAATACTATATAGGAGTTTTACTGTCAACAGTTTGTATGTCTAAGTAGAAGTAAATACCGATTTGCACCTCAACCGCATTAAAAATCAGGTGGTTATGAACATGTTCTTTGTCTATATGGGTGGTAAGCACAAACTCATACTTGCCGCCCAGGATTTCTTTTGCAAGCTCCATGCCGATCTCATGGGCCTGCTCCGGCGTGACCTCCCCAGGTTGAAAGGCTTGGATCAGGTGGCGGCCCAGGTTCGTTCCCTTGTCGATGGCGTGGCGGCGGGTCCAGGAAAATTCGATATCCGCGGTTTCGGCGGCGCAGCCATGGGCGGATACAAGCAGCTTTCCATCCGTCTTTTCTGGGTTGCAGATATAGTCAATGGCCGCTTTCAGCGTTGACTTGATAGGATGCGTCTTTGTAACTGCCATATCTCATCCAGCCTTTCCCGTATCTCCTCCATGTCGGCCTGATACGCAGGGCCTCCGGCATTGATCCGCTTGGCAATCTGGTTGATATTCCGGCCGATGGCGGAAAGTTCCGAGGTAAACGCTTTGATCTCCGTGGTGTCGGTGTAGATGATATATCCGTCAATCGCCATCTTCCGCAGGTAGGCGCCATAGCGCCGGGTGGGGAGCTGGGCCATCTTCTTGTCAATGAGGCGTTTTTCTTCCTCCGTGACATAAAACTTCATCTGAATATTTCGCTTTCGATTTGCCATGCGCCGCCTCCGTTCTTTATAAGGGTTTGGGATTATCCCAACAAGCAGAAATTTCGCAAGTGGGTACTCACTTGCTGTGCTTGCTATCGTTTCTTTTCTCGTACCTAAGTAATACCAAAACCTTCACTTTTGCTACCAAAACGCAAAGAAAAAAACGCTACAAACTTTATCCGTTCATAGCGTCTGTTAGTTCCTATTCAGTTGTGCCGGGAGCATGGTCACTCCCCCTTTTCTCTGGCGCCCAACACGGCCTGTACGGTGGCAATGATGATCCCGATCTCCCGATCGGTCAATTCATCTGCCAGGACGTCAAGCTGCCGGCGCGCCGTGGATTTCCCATCTGCCGTATCCCCAAAGAGAAGTTGATCCACGGAGATGTGATAGCGGGACATGAGCTCAAAAAAGATTTGGAGGCTCGGATGTCGCCTCTTGTTCTCAATATTGGCGAGATAGCGGGGAGAAAGATACATCTCGTCCCCCACTTTGTTGCGGGACTCTTTTTGCCCCGTCCGTGCTGCTTTTATTGCTGCCCCATAAGGGCGAAAGTCAATTTTCTGTACTGGTCTCTTTGCCATATTCATTCACCAAACTACATTTTACAGTTCATCTTTCTTTCTGGATATGTCTTTATAGTTCCCGTTATTAGCTAAAATAATTCATATTTTAGCCTTGATATTATACGGATTTCCGTACATAATTATACTGATAGAGTTTAGAGAAAGGGCGGATGAAGATGGAGTATATGTCCTGTCCCGAAGCAGCGAAAAAGTGGGGCATTTCTGAAAGGCGGGTACAGCGGCTTTGTGAGGATGCCCGCATACCTGGCATTTCAAAAATCGGTTATATGTGGCTTATACCAAAGGCAGCAGATAAGCCAGTAGATAAACGGCAAAAACAAAAGAAAGGCGGCGAGAAATTGTAACATGAGTAAGGTGCTATTAGTAGAAGATAATACAAGTGCAGTAAAGAAAATTGTGCGTTATATTGACAATATATCTGCCGATCTTGAGGTACATTCTGTTTCCGAGGCCGGAGAAGCTTTGCAATATGCAAAAGCGAACGATGTTTCCCTTTTTATCCTTGACATTCAGTTAGAGGACTATAAAGGAACCAGCTTAGCAAAGCAGCTCCGCGAATTGCCGGAATATAAATATACGCCGATTATTTTTGAAACGGCATTGGCAGGAGAAGAACTTTCAGCTTATCGAGATGTGAAGTGTTACAGTTTTCTTGTAAAGCCATTTGGCGAAGAAGAATTTGTAACGGCATTTCGTGACGCGTTGGGATTGTCTAAACAGATGAGCCAACAAGCAAAAACCATTCAGATTGAGCAAAAGCAATTTATCTTAGAATATGTTACACAGGATATTGCCTATATCGAAGCCTTTGGAAAAAAACTTGTGATCCATACCAGTAGCCGTCTGTCCGGCATCAAAGAAGATACGATTTCCGGGTACACTTTGTCTGGTTTATTGGCGTTGCTTGATGATCCAGCATTTGTTCAGTGCCATAAGAGTTATGTCGTGAACAAATCCCATATTGAGAAAATTGACAAATCCGAGCGGAAGATTTTTCTGAAAGGATTTACAGATACAATCCCCATCGGAAATAAATATCAGGCCGAATTATGGGGGTAAACATGAACTTTCTAATGAATCTGATACAGTTAGGATTGGATGTGGGAATACTGGCTCTCTGCTGTGAAGCCGTTTTCCGGCAAAAATCAGAAATAAAGGCAAAAGATTTTCTCATTTTTCCCATTCTTCTTGTTCTTTGTGTTGTACCGAGAGTGGATTTTTCTGTCGGAGCAAATATGACGGCATCTTTCCGCAGTGAAGGCTTTGAAATACTACCAGCAGACAATATTGTTGGATTGCTGTTTTTGATTTTTGCAGTATTGTTGTTGAGCAGTATTTTCTTCGGCTCCAAATCCAGCGGAACGGTTTTCTGCGGCACAATGGCGGCCTTCTCCATTTTCCTGTTCGTCAAATGCCTGTGCGCGGTTCTTTTTGCTGTCTGCGGAGCTACGGATATTTTACTCCTGTTGGGCAGCCGTATAGCGGCGTTGTGCCTTATAGTCGTACTGGAGTTCACGCCACTTTTCGGCTTGATCCATCAGCTCGTCCAAAGAAGCGATTTCACAGTTCTGATCGTATCTGCCAATATCTCTGTCCTTCTCATGGCAGTGCTTTCTATCCTCTCTTTTGATGTGGATAGAATTCTTTCCCATCTGTGGGTGATTATAATTCTGATCCTTGCGGTGTTGCTGCTGGACAGTATATTGCTGTTCCTACATCAGCGTCGGACGCAGGAGCAAAAGCGAATCCACATGATTGAGCAGTATGTGCCTATTGTAGAAGAATTGATCTCACAGGTTAGGGCAAGGCAGCATGAATTTAATAACCGGATGATGGCGATTGAAGCTGCCGTTGCCTCTGCTGATACTTTAGAAGAAGCCCGGAAAGAAGTAGCAGATCTTACAGGAAGTATTGGAATCAGTCTTAATGATCGGGAACTGCTCTCATGCGACAGCAAAATGATTGCCGGGATGCTGTTTGGAAAAATAAAGCAGGCAGAAGTGGCAAATCTTCACATAGAATTATCCTTACACGGTCTTTTCAAGAAAACCGTCACCCCGGAAACAGAATGGATCGAGGCCATTGGAATTTTATTGGACAATGCAATCGAGGCTTCACCGAAAGGAAGTACGGTTTTTTTATCCAGTAAGAAACAGGGGGACTTTCTGGAGTTGACAGTTTCCAATCCGGCTCCGCCGCTGTCAAATACTGAATTTATGGCCTTGTTTGGAAAAGGTGTAACTACAAAGGCAAATCGGGACGGCCACGGCTTTGGCCTGTATAACATCCTACGCATGACGGAACGGTATCATGGAAAAATCCTGACCCGTAACGAATCCATTTTGAATGAAAATTATGTTGTCTTTGGCGTACTCATGCCATAAAAAAGGGTATGAACGAGGGTTTTAAGGGAACGAAATTTATCTTGTTCCCTTAAAACCCTCTCTTGTTTCCGGGCTATTGAAGCGCCTAAAAGAGTTCGATATACTGGAAAAAACAAAGAAAGGGATGAATGAATATGATAGGCCTTGTGAGAAATGAGTGGAAAAAAGTTTTTCTGCCGGTGCTATTGACAACAGTTCTTCTGGCAATCGCCATGAGTGTGTTGTCCTGCACAATTTATCAAAACTATACACTACACTACGATTTAGAGGCATGGGAAGTTGGAACAGAGCTGTTTTCTCTGCTTTATCCGCTGTTTGTTGTGGTGCCGCTATGCTGGAATTTGTATTACGAGCGCAAAAACAACTTCCTGCTCTATGTCATGCCGCGAGTGAAAATTAAGAAGTACCTGACTGCCAAATGGATTGCGTATGCACTGGGAACCCTTTGTATTATTGTAATCCCTTATATACTATCGGCGGTGTTTGCCCTCTATGTAAAAACGCCCGTGGTTCCTTTCGTTGAAAATCCGTTTCGCCATGTATTTGAAAACGCGTTTATAAAGACCCCGCTGTTATATGCAGTTGCCCTGTCCCTTTGGAGAGGCATCGTCAGCCTTTTTGTAATGACCTTCGGTTTTGTCCTCGCTTTATACTGCAAGAACATTTTTGTGATCCTTACCGGGCCGTTTATGTATTCCATTTTAGAAAACTTCGTTCTGGCGATTCTCCGCTTGGAGAGACTGCGGCTGGTCGTAGCTTTTGATCCCACAACAGTCGATCCAAAGGTCGTATCGATCTCCTCTTTCCTCTTTGGCCCAATCGTTTTAAGCATTGTGATTGGCCTGACAGCGTTTCTCCTTTCTAAGAAAAATGCTATCGTAACCATTTAGGAGTCCGTTATGATTGCGCTTATCAGAAAAAATCTCCGTTTGTGGGGATATGGAAAGTCGCTTGCCCTATTTGCCGGATGTATACTTTTTTCCATCAGCGGGAGGTTAAACGGAGGTATTGCATACGAGCGGCACATCTTGTCGGCGGTATCAGACCATTACTATCTGACCTATTTTGTGCTGCCGATTGTACTGTTAAGCTGCTTTTCCTTTATTGATGACGACGGAGAGCCAGTAATCTTACGGTTTCAAAGTTACCATTCTTATTTTCTGAAAAAATGGATTGGGGTCGGTTTGATTGCAGTCATTCTGACGGCTGTTCAAACTGGGGCAATTCTTCTGTCTGGTATAGGATTACCTTTAGGCAACGAATGGAACCTTGCTGCGGGTGCAACGGAAGCCGAGTTATTTTCCACTCTGGAACAGCTTTTTGCCAGTCCCTTGCAGGCGTTTGTCTGTTTTACCCTCTATCAGCTTATTGGAAGTTGGCTGATATTTGGAATCTGTATGTGGATTGGACATTTCACTGGGAGAAAGTGGACGATTCGAATTGTAATCGTTCTTTATGTCCTCTCGGCTGTGTGGATCAAGCTTCCGGCAATTCAAAATATTCCGCTGACGAGTTTTAATCATTTGCTGATTTTACACCACAATTTGGGCGTGCCCCATCGTTTAGAGATAACTGCCTTTACTTTGCTGCTCATTGTTTTGATAATTGCTATATCTATTCGGTTTGCGTGGCGGGGACAGTTGCCGCATATACCGTTGTCCCACCGTGGTATAGCTGGCTACTATTTCCATGCGCTCATGATCCCTCGTAATCTGCTGATTCTTTTAGGTGTTGTGTTGGGAGTTTCGATTTACAAAGGCTTAGGCAATGGCACCGCCCTATCAGGATTGGAATGGATTTATGCCCTGTTTGCAGGACATGGAACCGGATATTTTCAAGTTTTACCTTTTCTTGAACTGCTGATTACCGGCGGTGTGCCCCTTTACCTGCTTGCCGCTTTTGTGGAGCAAACAGTGAACGGGCAATCTATATTTGTTTCTGTGCGCTCGAAGGGCCGCAGGCATTTGATGAAGAGCATTTTATTGGTCAGCATAAAGTTTCTCATGGTATATGCAATCTTTTGGCTTATGGCTGGCCTTATAGGGGCATCCCTATTCAGCACTGGATTAACAATCGTTTCTTTCAGATTCCTGCTCTATGCGGTTTTGATGAAGTGCCTTGATATATTGGCGCAATATCTGATTATGCTCGGCATCTACATTGCCACAAGACAGGTTACAATCGGTTTCCTTGTGTTAGTGGCGGGAAATCTGCTCTGTGTCCTTCCGGGGAATTGGGTAGCTTATTCGCCTTTTGGCCTTTCCAGCCTGACAAGAATTTCTGTTGTGGAACCGGGAATTGGAATTTCCGCTGTGTCCGCCTTTGGGATAGAGGCCGCTATTTTAACGCTGATGATTGCAGGAATCCTTATGTGTGGCTACAAGAAAATATTGAATTAGGAGGACAGAATATGAGTTCATATATTGAAGTGAAAAATGTATCAAAAAGTTTTGGTGGCAAGGCAATTCTTCAAGACGTTTCACTGTCCATAGAACAGGGAACAGCTGTTGGTTTGGTTGGCGCTAACGGCAGCGGAAAGTCGGTGCTGTTCAAGATTTTATGCGGTTTCGAGAAGCCTGATCGGGGCAGTGTTTATGTGCGCGGAAAACAGCTTGGTAAAAATGGCCGCGACTTCCCCGAAAGTTTGGGAGTATTTATCAATTCCCCCGGGTTTATTGGCATTTACAGTGGTTTTCAAAATCTGAAATTTCTTGCGGACATTCAAGGGAAAATTGGAGAAAAAGAAATCCGACAGGCCATGGGCAAAGTGGGGCTTGACCCTGATAATAAAACGAAAGTAGACAATTATTCTCTTGGTATGAAGCAGAAACTGGGGATTGCACAGGCAATTATGGAGGGGCAGGATATTCTGATTTTGGATGAGCCTTTTAACGCATTGGACTACAAAACCTATGAGGATGTAAAGGCCATCATCCGTATGCTGAAAGCGGAAGGCAAGACCATTTTTCTGACTTCACACCATTTCAAAGACATTGAACAGCTATGCGATCAGGTGTACTCGATTGAAGATTGCAGACTAATTCCGATTACGGAGGAAATTGCTGCCCGCTATAGAGAGATGGAATAACCCGTTAAAAGCAATAAGAAAGGTAGCTGCCGGACGGCGGCAAAGAAAAAAAGTCGTCGTCCAGCAGTCCTATCAACACGCCTATAAGAAACGGCGGCTTTGAATTTCAGAGCCGCCGTTTCTTTGCGCTTGCACAAACCAATGACGACCTACAGGGACACGGTAGCCAATAGGAGGTAATATTGCCGTGTTCATTTTTGCCTTCAACAATCTGCCTAATATTTTACGGTCAAAAAAAGCTCATATCCTCCATGGGGGTATTCTGGGCATGAGTATGAACATAAAAATCATGTAAATAGATTTTATAATTCCTCTGCGCCTGTCTGCGTTTTGCAGGCAGGCGCTTTTTGCTGTTTATGTGAGCCTTCTCCATGTAGGGAAGCCTTTCATAAAAACTTTCTTCCCTCTGCGGTTGCCAAAATCGCAAGCCTTAGCGGATTTAAAATGCCATACTTCTCAATGCTTTCCTGCAGAAGAAACATTTCCTTATCATCTTTCACTTGAAACGGATGCTCTTTGAATGGACGAAGACGCTCAATCTCAATTTCTATGATTCTTTCTTCGTTTTCTCCTGATTGTCTGTTTGGCTCAGTCATCTTGACTCCTTTTCTCCAGGATTCAGGAAATAAAAAATGCCTGCCTGGAACTTTTATAGATAGTAAAGTTCCAAACAGACATTGCTGTTT
>NZ_JBDPGY010000049.1:0-3172 GCF_039841815.1 Ruminococcus sp. 1001136sp1
CTGTTTTGAATTCTTGTAAGTTCCGCCTGTAACTGGAATCTTATGTTTGATGCTGTTCTAAGATCAGCGTAAACACCTTCCGGCAGGTATGGGATCATGTAACGTCCCTCTCTAACTAAGCCTGCTATAACTTTCGGATCCTTACGGTCATTTTTAGTAGGATTATTGTCGTCGAGTTCTTTTGATTTTTTCACATGGTGAGGATTTACAAGCACTGGTTTCATTTCATTATCCTGTAGAAACTTTCCAAGATTGAACCAGTAATGCCCGGTCGGTTCCATACCTGAAACTACCTTATCCTTCTCATGTCTTTCTTTGATGTCCCGGATCCATTCCTTAAATGTCAAAAATCCAGCCTCTGTGTTGCTAAACTTAAATGGCTTCTTCGAATACTCGATTCCTCTGTAATCAAAAGCTCTGGCATAGTGCATTTCACTTCCGACATCAATTCCGAGTACCAAAGTTTTTTCTGTAATAGCTTCAATTTTTGCGTTCTGTGTGTTAGACTTCATTGTAGATACCTCTCTGTATAATAAGATTTTTACTAACCTGCCAGTCAGTAGTCTTATTGTACTCTGAGGTATTTTCAATTTTCAACATCCACGCTTTTTATTATACAGGAAGCTCCTTTTAGGCGGTTATTCGCCTAAATTAATTAGGCTATATTTCCCGGCTATCTGCAATGGAAAACCGCAGAAACCCGGGATTTTTTATAATTTTATTTTGTTCTTTTTTCTTTAGGTGGAAAAATTACTGGAAGTTCACAGGAGAGCATCAAAAATATGAAGAAAGAAAAGCGATATTATCAAATCCGAATAGATTATTTTTGGCTTTCCATACTGGCAGTCATAATTGTTATCTCCATAATCATCGCATATTATGCCTCTGCCCATGAGCAGACATCTTCCCAACCAGTATCTACTAAACACCGTGCTGATATTGATGTAACTTTTGACGATCTGCGCTCATCCCTGGAAAACACATCAGAATGTTATCTATGCGGAAATGCGGAAGAAAGCCTGATGAGCTACTTTAGAAACTTTGACACTATTGGATTGATCTCGCTGAATGACTGGTATGTGATTGATTTTCCACTGAAAAATTACGATGAAAATGGAAATGAGGTAGAAAGTGCTACTTCAACTTCATTCCTCTCTGGGAATACAGGTGAAATATCTTATTCTTCAGACGGAACTCCAAGCCGTGGTATGGCAAGCATAGATGTGACGTTGCCGGAAAATTATGAAATTGATACTAACATGCTGGAAAACCATTTATGCCAGAATTGCCTAAGTAAAGTTGCAGCTTCATTAGAATACAGAAAGACGGACGGAGAAAATAAAGAAGCTATTCCATTGTGCATAGTTGATTTCAAAACATTGGAAATTTACTCACTACAAGATTACTGGAGAGCATATTTTGTCCGAGACTATTATGTAGAAATGGATTTTGATGATAATATAGTAAGAACAGAAGTATTTTACTTGTCAGAACGTCAATAACAAATATGGGAAAGAGGTGATACTATATGGGAATAATTAAATATTTTAGAAAAAAATACTGGGAAGCAGCCATTTTCAGGGGTGGGCGGCGCATACCATTTAGCTGCGATGGCTTGACAGCTGTTCCTGATAGAGCCTATGCACTGTTTACAGAAAAAGAATTGGAAAAAATTTACAACGATAGAAATGAATTTTATAAGAAGCTAATGCAGATGATTGATTCATATTAACAAAAGGTCAATCAAAATTTTATTTGTTACATAAATTAAAAGGTAAATATGTTCAAACATAAGGCCTCGGAATATTAATGATTTCTGGGGTTTTCTATTATTGAGATAAGGCTATTTATAGCAATTTAAACCGAATTATGATAACATAAGGCAAAGATAAATCGATGTTTGTATGGGAAATAAAGCAAATTTTTAGGTATTCTCAAAGATACCAAGTATCAAAAATAATCGTACTTGATGTATCATTTTATCGGTCATATAATTAAACCAGTTCAAAAATATGACTATACAAACAAGGAGGATACCAATATGACAAATATTGAAAAAGTAAACCAATTTTTAGATGAGGCAAAAATATTTTATTTTTTGACTACAGATGGAGATAAACCAAAGGGACGTCCATTTGGTTTCCATATGTTAGACGATGGTAAATTATATTTTGGATGTGGTACGTTCAAAAATGTTTTTTCACAGTTAATGCAAAATCCCCACGTTGAAGTGTTAGCCGTTAATGGCAACGAGTTTATGCGTTATGATGGAACTGTAAAGATTGTGAAAGATGAGGCTCTTTTGGAAAAGGTGCGTACAGCAATGCCACAGATTATGAATCTGTATGATAAAAATGGCTGGGAGATGGGAATGTTCTATATTGAGAATGGTCATGCAGAGATTCGTGGAATGATGGATTTAAAAGATGAATTTGATGTATAAGAGGTAATGATATGGAAAGATTATTTGAAACGGATTCGACAATGGAAGATCGTTTTGGGAAATGTCCTTATGCGACAGCACAGAGTTTGATTTCAGGAAAATGGGCTGTCTTAATTATGCATTATCTGGAAGATGGTCCCATCCGTTTCAATGATCTTTTGCGTCTTATGCCAAAGATGACACATGCGACTTTATCTGTTCAATTAAAGACATTGGTGGAAAATGGTCTGGTGGAGCGAAAACAATATGAGTCGATTCCTCCTAAGGTAGAATATTCGCTGACAGAAATTGGGAAAAAATTTCATCCGGTAATAGAAGCGATGCATAATTGGGGGCAGGAATATATTGAATTCATGAAAAAGGATAATGAATAAGTTTATGGAAATAAAAAGGATTGAGCAAGACTTTACAGTGTGTCAGGTAAAAGATTATTCACTTGTAAATTTAGATTCTGAATATAGCTTTATTGAAAAAACAGATGAAGAAAAATCGTTAGTGTGCATTACAAGTGAAGTTCCAAAAAATACGATTCAACGTGATGATGGTTGGAAAGCTTTTCGTATTTAGGGAGTACTGGATTTTTCCTTAATTTGTTACATAAATTAAAAGGTAAATATGTTCAAACATAAGGCCTCAGAATCTTAATGATTTCTGGGGTTTTCTATTATTGAGATAAGGCTATTTATAGCAATTTAAACCGAATTATGATAACATAAGGCAAAGATAAAC
>NZ_JBDPGY010000049.1:3271-3520 GCF_039841815.1 Ruminococcus sp. 1001136sp1
CTGGGGTTTTCTATTATTGAGATAAGGCTATTTATAGCAATTTAAACCGAATTATGATAACATAAGGCAAAGATAAACTGTTAAGGAAACAATCGGAGTTGGTGTAAACGAAAAAGCAGCCTTGAGTTCTGATAAAAACTGCCCTTTCGTTTACATCAATTTCGATTTTATCTTGGTGAACAAAGTCGCGTCCCTTTAGCCGATAGCTATGGGGATTCAATCGTTGCTCTTTTCCTTAAGTTTATCATA
>NZ_JBDPGY010000050.1:0-3451 GCF_039841815.1 Ruminococcus sp. 1001136sp1
TGTTGATTTATACTTAAAACTGACCCAGTTTTAACGAGGAAAATTGACCCACCTACAGCAGTGGCAATGAGTAAGTAGAACTGGTCTTGATTACACTGTACCTTGAAAATTTAATACTCAGAATTGACCCACCTGATAGCAAACGATACACTTCTCTCTGTATGCACCAATACAAGAGAGGAGGTTTGAAAGAAGGTGTATGATTTGCAAGATTGGGCAGCTGTTCAGCGAGTTTATAAACAGACAAGATCAAAACGGGCAACTGCAAAAATACTTGGAATGTCCAGAAATACTGTCAGGAGTCTTTTAGAAGAAAAAGAAGCACCGGTGTATAAACGGACAGTTTATAAGAGCAAGATTGATGGTTTCAAAGAACAGATCATCGAATGGCGATGCGAACCGTTTCTTTTCAATGGAACACGGATTTTTAGAGAATTGAAAGCAAGAGGTTATACAGGAAGCATTGGCCCTGTTTACCGGTATCTGTCAAAAATTGAAGAGGATATCAAAGACCACATCAGTTCCAAAGCTACTGTAAGGCATGAAAGCCCTCCGGGAGATCAGGCTCAGTTCGACTGGTCACCTTATAATGTCCCTGTTGATGGCGTGATCATAACTGTTTACTGTTTTTCAATGATACTTTCAGCATCCAGAAAGAAAGCAGTCTGTTTTTCTTTAAAGGCAGATGCGGCAGCCATTTATGAAGCAATTCAGGAACTGTTTGAAGATCTTGGTGGAGTAACACTGGAGCTTTTGATCGATAATCCAACAGCATTGGTCATCGAAAATAATCCAAGGAACGAAATGGAGATCCGTTATAATCCCCATGCCCTGCTTATGGCAAGACATCTGGGAACAGAACTTAATGCATGTCCCTGCTACTGGCCGCGCAAGAAAGGAAAGATCGAGAGACCCTTCAACTATATCGAAGAACAATTCATAAAGGGAAAACACTTTGCTTCAATGGAAGATCTGAATCGTCGTGGAAAAGATTTCGTTGAGTCCTGGTGTAATGAAACACACACAACGACCAAAAGGATTCCAAACATACATTATCTTCAGGAAGAACGGGATCTGTTGCTGCCATTGCCAGACCGTCGTTATCGACTGAAGGAATTGGAAAGCAGGATCATCAGTCCTGACTGTTATATCAGCATTGGCGGAAATAAGTATAGCGTTCCTGATATCTTTGCAGCCAAAACCATGTATTTCAGGATCATCTATGGGTTCAGAATCGAGCTTTATGACAGAAAAAAGAACTATGTCATGAAATTGGAAGCATCACGTAACAAGCATGAAATCCTGACAAATTCGGAGCACTATAAAAATGTAGCACCAAAGGCGCCAACATCGATTCCGCAGATACGAAGGGAATTCACTGCCAGATACAGCAATGGTCTGGCTTATCTGGAAGCAGCCGGGAAAAAGTTTGACCAGCCCACACATTACGCAAGAAAGATCATGTTGCTCGAAGAACTTTATGATACAGATACCCTCAATCGTTTTATTGGATATGCAATACAGCATGATTCTATGGACATCCTGTCATTTAAAGAACTGCTCAAAGCTTACAATGCAGGCCGGCTGTCTCTTCCTGAGATATCTGAACAGAGACCGGAAGTTCTGTGTAAAACCGGAGAATACCGTGACGATGATTCAAAACTTTTGCGGGATCTGGATTACTATGAACAGAATGTAGGAGGAACGGTAAATGCCTAGTGAGACAAGTGCTGTAAACGCAGCTTATATAGAAGCCAGAATGAAACAGTTTAAACTGGTCGATATGCGCGAACAATATCAGGAACTTATACGTGTAGCTTCAGAACAGTCTATGACGTATGAAGATTTCCTGATCATGCTGTTACAAGCGGAGGAAACAGGAAAGAAACGCCGACAGGCTGAACGCCTGACAGATGCAGCTAATTTCGACTCTGATAAACGGCTGTCTGACATTGATTACCGCTTCAATCCAAACCTGGATGCGGATAAAATTCAATCTTTGGGCAGACTTGAATTTATGGATAACCATGAAAATATCATAATCATTGGGCCGCCGGGAGTCGGTAAAAGTATGATCGCCACCGGGATTGGCCGGAATGCATGTGAAGCCGGATATAAGGTTCTCTTTGTGAATGCAAAAGAACTGGTCGATCAGCTGTATGAGGATATGCAGAAAGGATATCTGAAAGAAACTCTGAAACAGATCAGTAAGATTCCGCTTTTGATCATCGATGAACTGTCATATTTAAAAATGGATAAAGAAAGAGAGAGCCTTTTCTTTCAGATCATTCGCCAAAGATATGAAAAAAGCTCCCTCATTATCACCACAAACCTGCCCATGGGCAGATGGGATGAACTATTCACCGGCAAGCTGGCCGCTGCAGCGATCCTTGACCGCCTGGTCCATCATTGCCATGTCATAAGTATAACGGGTGACAGCTATCGTGTCAAAGGTCCAAAAACTGAGTATTAAAAAAGGAAGGCATAGAAATGAGTATAAAAATCACACCGGATAAATATCCGCAGATCATAGAAGTTTACAATACAGAGGGAAAAACAGCCGCCTATGACCTAATGCGAAGCTGTTATGAGATCAAAAATCCAACTTGTGTTATGAAAAGGATGAAAGCAGACAAGAGTCTTGGATATAACTATGATACTGACCGTTTTGAATCAGACAGCCGTAAGGAAGATGATATATTTTTAAATTTAGAGATGCTCTGTGAAAATAAAATCGAAACATCTGACCGATCTGAAGGAGCTATAAATCGAAATGACCGTATAAAAGCCATGGAGAACATGGTACATTCCCTGATCAGTGACCGGTTACTGGAACTCAGTAAGTATGTATTGCTGGATCCAATCGGCAAAAGAATACTGATCGATAAAAGTTCAATGCAGACTGACGGATATCAGGTGCTCATTAATTAGGAGGCAGATATGAGATTTAGAAAAAATGTGCCTGCGGAGCACAGAGAATTCCTGCAGGAACAGTTAAAACAATACAAAAAAGAAATAACCATGTCGAAAGATGAGTTACGTGAATTAGAAAAATGGGTAGCCAGTGGACGAAGCCCCTATGATAACGGAGACTATATTTATAGCGAAAACGGATGCCCAATGGACTTTGTCAGCGCAATGCGTTTCCAGGATGAAATGTATGAATGGTGGATGAGTCTTTCAGAAGAAGAACGAGAACAAGAATTAAGGGAGCTTCGCGGGGATTATGATACTGTTTCAGACAGCATAATCATAAATACTGAATGGAGTGATCCGGTAATGGATCCGGATGCTGAACTTCCGTTCAGCTGATGCGCTTGACGGGTCAATTCACAGTGTAAAAAATCAGATTTACATACAGAAATGACCCACTTGAAAATCAGGTGATTTCTGAATTCAGGTGGGTCAAAATTAAACGTAAAAGTGGGTCAATTTTACTTGACAATCAACA
>NZ_JBDPGY010000051.1:0-3029 GCF_039841815.1 Ruminococcus sp. 1001136sp1
TCGACTGGCTGATGTCTGGCATTGATATTGAGCAGCCCAAAGCGATCAAGGCAACGTAAAAAAGATGCACATAAAACGTAAAGGTCAAATCCTTCGCTCCACGCCAAATACAGCGCCGCTTATTTGCGACGCTTGTAACACTCAGCCGGAAGGTCTTTTGACCACGGCATGAGTGGTTCTAAATCTTTTTCATCTATACTTCCATCGGCACGAACAATCTGCGTCAGTTCTGTCAGCAAATGCTCCATGTAGTAGTAAACATTCAGACCATTTGCACGGGCAGTCTCCGTAACACTGTAGATGGTTGCGCTGGCATCGGCTCCTCGTACTGTATTGATAGTCATCCAGTTCTTACGACCAATCGTGAAAGTTCTCAGTGCGCGTTCACTGGCCAGGTTATCAATTGGCACTTCTCCATCTGACAGGAACACCTTCAGGTATTCTTCCTGATTCAGGCAATAGTTGATGCCTTTGGCGGTTTCGCTCTTTGGAAGCACCGAACGGTCTGCCTGTATCTTTCGGAGCCAGGAAAAGAATTCTTCAACCAGAGGCTTGATGGAAGCCTGCCGCTCTTTTAAGCGCTCTTCTGGAGTCTGCTCCTTCAAAGCTCCTTCCAGATCATAAATAGCGCCGATTCTTACAAGTGCTTTATACGCAACAGATGACTCGACTGTTTTGGGATTGCTTTTTCCAATTGCCTTAATCGCATTTGCAAAGTGACGTCTTGCGTGAGCCATGCAGTTCGCATTTTTTACACCGGTCAGATCCCGTTCCAGCTTATGATACTGTTCCAGACCATCTGTCATAAGAATACCGTCAAAGTCCTTATAGTACGCTTTCGGATGATCGCTGTGCCGCGTCTTCTGGTATTCATACACAATGATCGGAGACACCGGACTTAACTCTCCGGTGATGTGAACCCACATATAGCTTTTACTGCCTGCAGGTCTGCCATCATGAATTACATCCACAGGTGTTTCATCACTCTGATTTACGTGTGCTTCCAGCTGACGCTTTCTCATGAGATCACACACTGGCGATAAATAGCGTTCAGCCGTCCACACCGTCCAGTTCGACATCGTCTGTTTGGACAAATTCAGGCCGTTTGCCTGGAAGTCTCTGGAAATGCGGTCAAGCGGATTGCTGTTTACATACTTGGCATTGATGATTGCGGCTTCAAGAGAAGGCGTTGCAATGCTTCCCCTGAACATCGTTTCCGGATGATCGCCACGAAGAAATTCATCCTGATGCGCACCATCTGTTCCAACATACACTTTTATGATATGTTTTTCCGCAGTCCATTTGGCCGGTTCGAAACGAAGCTGCCAGAAAATCTCATCCGGCATACTTTTCCAGTTCCCTTCACCGAAAGCTTCATTCAGTTCCTGTTCCGGTATATCATGAGGAATTACTTCCTGTGGAAAATCCTTCAGATCTTCTTCACGCTGACCTTTTTTCTTAGGCTTTCGCGGCATTTTTCTGGATGAGTCAATAACCTCTTCCACAGTTGGCTCTTTGACTTTTTCATCGTAGTTCGCTTCAGCCTCATTAAAAAAAGAAAGCTGTCCGGCGATATCATCCAGTTTTTCCGTATGACGACCAAAACGTTGCTGGTTTGCCAGCCGGACCTGCTCTACGAGGTTTTCATAGTTCTGTTCCAACCGGTCAAGCCGGTCCTGCATCTGGTAGATGACATCGTTCTTGGTTTCATGATCCATCTTGTTCAGTTCATCTGGAGTGAATTTTTTACACATGATATCCGCCTTTCTTACTAAGAATAGTATAGCAGAAATCCGTGATAAATGCGAACCGGCCCACAGGCAGAGTTCGTCATTTTTTCCTGTCATGAAAGTCATCAGAATTCGTATGCCAGCCTTTGGAAATATAGGGGTTTCAAAGTGCAATTGCATCGTTCCTGCCTGATAGCTGGCAAACGAATTGTTCTGATTCGGTCATCCATTGTAAACAATAGCAGTTTTTTTCAATACCAAAACAGAAAATATATTTTCTCTGTTTTGTACAAATGTTTCAATAGATATTTTTCGGATCGACATCTTTGATTTTGGGATCCAGGGGATTTAAACCCATCATAAGATACTTGTACTGTTCTTCGGTAAGGTCCGCTGCTTCCTGTGTATTCCTTGGCCAGGATAATCGTCCTGCCTCAAAGCGTTTGTACAGAAGTAAAAATCCGGTACCCATCCACAAGAGTCCCTTGCACCGATCGGAACGCTTCCCACAAAACAAAAAGAGCGTTCCCTTCTCGAATGGATTTTGACCATACTTATCGCCGATGATCGTTGCCAGCCCATCAATGCCTTTTCTCAGATCAACTGTGCCACAGGCAAGAACAACACGGCGAATACCAGCAGCATCTTCAAGCATGTGACACCTCCTGAATAATCAGACGCAGAAGAGCATCAGAGATTTCATTGGAAATATCAATCTGTAACGCTGCAGTACGAATTGTTGCAACTGGTTTACCGGAAACCATGTAGGTATTTGTTTCCTCAGAAGTGTGGCATGGAATTTCAACAAAGGTCAGTTCTGTTTTCTCTGCCACAGCAGGAACGGAAGCGTTTTCCTTCATTTCTTCATATGCCTGTTGCCGGAACCGTCGCTGCCAATGATAATAGCTTTGTTCGCAGATGCCATTCTCATCCATCCAGCTTTTGGCTGACTGGCCTGCTGGTCTCTGCCCACAGGCCTGAATGATCTTTTTCCAGTACTCTGCACGGACTTCATGAGTGCACTGATCCATAGTCTTTAGTCCTCCCTTGAAAAAATCTATTGTTTTTCTCAAGTATGCACTAAAAATGGATTTAGTGAAAGGCGCGTGGTTTGACCTTTACCATAAAACTCTTGCTTTTTGCTGTATTTTCGGCACTTTCAAGGTCTGGTAAATCCGCTGTTTTGCTGGGAAAAGCCACTGTTTTCTGGTATAATGGAAATATCAGAAACAGGAGGAAAAAGCAGTGGCAGACAGTTCCAAAGATATCCAGCTCCGTGAGCTGAAGGACATGATAAAC
>NZ_JBDPGY010000052.1:0-2875 GCF_039841815.1 Ruminococcus sp. 1001136sp1
TATACAACCGGCTTATTGTGGCAGCAATAGGCTTTATAAGGCTTGAGCCGTATGATGGGAAACTATCACGTACGGTTTTTAGGGGAGGGAAGGACAGTAATGCTCTTCTCTTACCCGACTATGCTAGTGTGGAAATGCTTTATCATCCAGAATATGCTGGTAAGCCATTAGCTGTAGGAGGAGATCCTGAAGCGAGGCATGGAATTGTATTGACGGCGAATTATATTGCGAAGAGAAGCGGGGTTAAGACGGGCATGGCATTGTGGCAGGCAAAACAGGTATGCCCAGATCTGATATTTGTACCACCCAGAATGGATTTGTACTTGAAGTTTTCATTTATGCTCCGTGAAATCTATTCAGAGTATACGAATCAGATTGAACCATATGGCTGCGACGAAGCGTGGCTTGATGTTACTGGAAGTTCTTCACTGAAAGGTAACGGAAGAATGATTGCGGAAGAGATAAGCAGACGAGTAAAAAAAGAATTGGGAATTACTGTAAGCATTGGAATCTCATGGAATAAAATTTTTGCTAAGCTAGGAAGCGATTATAAGAAACCGGATGCAATAACCGAATTTAATAAAGCGAATTATCAGGATTTGATTTGGAAACTTCCAGTGTCAGATCTTCTATACGTGGGAAGATCAACGAATAGAACTTTACAGAAATATGGTATTCGCACAATCGGAGAACTGGCAAGAACAGATCCAGATTTTCTGGAATTGCAGCTTGGGAAAATGGGACTTGTCATTTATTCATTTGCGAATGGCTGGGATGATTCGCCAGTTTCAGTAGAAGGATATCAGGCACCGCTAAAGTCTATTGGCAACAGTACAACGACACCCAGGGATCTGGAAAATGATCAGGATGTACAGATTATTCTGATGGCATTAGCAGAAAGTGTCGCAGCCAGACTACGGAAACATGGTTTTAAATGTAATGTAGTGTCAATTTCGATTCGTGATAATGGGTTATTTCATTTCACCAGGCAGAGAAAGTTGCAGGAGCCGACAGACATTACAGATGAGATAATGAGTGCAGCATACCGGCTTTTTAGAGAGAACTATCATTGGCCTCGTCCAATCAGAAGTCTTGGAATCCGTGCAGATGATCTGGTTATGGGGCAGGTTCCGGTGCAGTTAGATTTATTTATGAATGAGCAGCGCCGGGAAAAACAGGAGAAGTTAGACAGGGCAGTAGATGATATCAGGCGACGGTTTGGATATCACAGTGTCCAGAGAGCATTTATGTATCAGGATAAAATATTATCCAGCCTGGATGCACAGGGATCCCACACCGTTCATCCAGTTGGATATTTCAATGGGAGGTAAGTGCTTTGAATGATAACAAAGTTTATGTAGAAGTCATTGTAAAATTCAGCACAGAAGGCGCAATGATGCCAATAGAATTTATTTGGGAAGATGGAACTAAATATTTAATTGATAAAGTAAAATCGAAAGAACGTTGTGCCAGCCGGAAAGCGGGTGGTACAGGAATTATGTATACTGTAATGGTAGATGGTAAGGAATGCCATTTATATTATGAATTTGATAAGTGGTTTATGGAGCGCAAGAGTGCGTAAAGATTTAAGAAAGAAAATAGGATCTGCAAAAGAGCTGACCTTTCCCTTTTGCTCTTTTCAGATTGACATATAAGGGCATTACATCTATGTCCATGAAACAATATACCCACTATATTGTCCATGCAGATGTGGCTCTGCTCAAGAATAATTCTTATTGAGCTTCCGTCAAAATCACAGGGATGGGAGTGTAGAACGTCAGAGAAAGACGATTCAATACGAAAAAAGGAGATTTTGATAATGACAGAGAGAGATTATGCGATTAGATCGTTTAAGGA
Source organism: Ruminococcus sp. 1001136sp1 (assembly GCF_039841815.1). Classification (NCBI taxonomy): domain Bacteria; kingdom Bacillati; phylum Bacillota; class Clostridia; order Eubacteriales; family Oscillospiraceae; genus Ruminococcus; species Ruminococcus sp. 1001136sp1. Next base: position 1,858 of record NZ_JBDPGY010000052.1, read on the forward strand.
AATTACATTAAATGCAGCACGACATACAGAAGAGAGAATGGATCTGTACTATGAAAAGATGAAAGCACTGATGAACAATTATCAGGATTTGATTTTGGAAAATCAGATGGTTCTGGATGAATTAGAGCAGGAGTGTCAGGAAAAGATCAATGAGAATATGGCCTATGCCCTTCAGTATATGGATGCCTATGATTACCGCATGAATTTAGGAAAATTGAAAAAAGAAGTAAACAATATCATTCTAATCTATGGACTTTGTGATATGGTCAACCGGGCAATGACACTGGTAAAATATTTTACGCCGAATTTTGGAACAGAATATTATGATGTGCTTTATGGCTGCTTCTGCAGGCACAGAAAAATGACAGATATGGAAATTATGCTTGAACTGGGGATGAGCCGGGCAAGTTTTTATCGGAAGAAAAAAGCAGCTCTTCGGTATATGGGATATTATTTTTTTGAAATCGTAGTGCCACAGTCTGCAAACAAACGATATAAGCCATCTTTTCCAGAAACGGAAGAGTAGATTTGAAAGAGCCTGATGGAATCTCCCCTTTCCATCAGGCTTATATATAATGGAATACTCCCCTATTCCTCTTATTATTCCGCAGATTCTTCAGCTGCAGTTTCTTTCTTTTTTCTGGATTTGCCAGAAATCATTTTATGACCTGAGTAAATGGCCATAGCCATGCAGATCAGTGAACTGAATGCAAAATATTTATGTGCTGATTTCATATCCTTATAGCCGGTGTAGCAAGTTCCGATCATGGAAACCAGCGCACCGATGGACCAGTATTTATGTGATTTCATTTGAACCTCCTGAGCTTTTTTTATATCATACATCTTTTTTAGAAATATGCAAACTTGAATTTTCAAATTAGTCTTTGCAAATAACCTTTGAACCTTCACCATCAATTACAATTCCCTGACGGTTGTTAATAGGGCATAGATTCAAATCCGAAAACTCAGTCATTATTTTCTCGGTAACTTTCTTAAATGGTGCTGTAAGATAATGCGG
>NZ_JBDPGY010000053.1:0-2548 GCF_039841815.1 Ruminococcus sp. 1001136sp1
GATAAATCGTTAAGGAAAGAATCGAAGGTGGTGCAAACGAAAAAGCAGTATGGAGACTTTTCATTAACTGCCCTTTCGTTTGCATCAATTTCGATTTTTTCTGGTTGAACAAAGTGCGTCAACTCTATATGGACTTTTAATTATGACACTCTATTTATAATAGGATAGCGTGTACACATAGAAACACATAGAATTTATAATTCAGTCCTGTATTATGACACCAGAAATAAGCCTCCCTAAAGAAGCTAAAAAAATATACAGTTATGATACGTTAACAGAGCATATGTGGTTTTGGTTTTATAAAATGTTGTTCTGTAGACAGAGGAATAATCTTACCACCACAGGAAGAACACTTGCATATATCTTTATTATAAAGAAGACGGATAATGGCAGGTGCATCCATATCTTTCAGCTTGGAAATATATTTTTTGCAACCAAGGATGTTTCTACATAGGGTAATCTTTTTCTTCTTATTTCTGGATGAAAGAAGACCATAGTGCCTGATACGTACAAAACGTTTTGGAGGAACATGCATTAAAAATCGACGGATAAATTCCTCGCTGGATATGGTGATCTCTTTCCAAAGCCCTTGGTTTTTGTAATCTTTAGCGGAAAAAGTAACTGTAGATTCTGTCATGTCTTTGATACGGTAGTTGCTGATAGCAATCCGGTGGGTGTATTTTCCAAGGTATCTGATGACAGATTCGGCACCGTCAAATGGTTTCTTGCAATAAGGAATCCATTCCTTTGTATAGCAGGTATTTAACAATTCCTTGAAAGTATAGTAGTTTTTGTAAGGTGCAGCCGATCCATGAAATTCAAGCCTGTCATTTTCCCAGAGCTGCTTAAGTTCAGCCATATATTTTCCACGAAATATTTTGGAGATCACCTTAATCGGAAGAAAAAACTCTTTCCCGTTGTCTTTCCAATGATTTTTCACATCCAGCCCTCCACCAAGAACAATCGCATGGATATGAGGATGAAAATTCATGGTGCTTCCCCATGTATGGAGGATACAAATATAGCCGATATCAGTCCCAAGATATTTACTATCAGCAGCAAGTTCACTGAGAGTATCTGAAGCCGCATGATAAAGAGCAGTGTATAAGAATTTCTGGTTGCTGTAGATAATGGGATTAAGTTCTTCTGGAACTGTAAAAACTACATGGAAATAAGGAGCATCTAAGATATCCTCACGCCGTGCATCTACCCATTTTTCTTTTGGAAACTCCTGACACATAGGACAGCATCTGTCACGGCAGGAGTTATAGTGGACTGACATGCAGCCGCAGTCCTCGCATACGCTTACATTCACACCAAAGGCACCGGTTTTGCAATTCATGATGTGATAAGCGGCCTTTCGCTGAGCGGGAGAAATACTATGTGTGGATTCAAAAGATGGATAAAAACGATGAAAAACATCCTGAATCGTACAATCCTTACTCATGATTCACCACCTTCCGGGTTGTCGAACGGGCTGCGGATTCCAAGAAGTGTCTTGTTGCTCACATGAAGGTAAACATCTGTAGAGCGAGGATCAACATGTCCCAGAAGTGACTGGATATATTTTATATCTGTGCCACTTTCGAATAGGTGGCTGGCAAAACTATGACGGCACGCATGAGAGGAAACATGACGGTTAATGCCGGCGAGTTTAGCACTTTTCTTAAAGAACTGGTTAACACTGGCTATATCAAGATATCCACCGGACCAGGAACTTGGGAAAAGGATATCTTTAGGGCGACCACATTTGTACCAATACTCTGTGAGAAGGTCTAAATTTTTTTGAGACAGAATTGTATACCTGTCAATTCTGCCTTTGGTTTCACGAACATGAATTGTCATGTTGGTACGTGAAATGTCATCATAATGAAGATGAACAACCTCTGATACACGTAATCCGGAAGAATACATAGTTGCAATAATCGCTTTATGCTTCAGATTCGGAGTGGCGTCAATGATTGCATTTATTTCATCGCGGGATAGAACAGCAGGAAGATTTCGCTCTCTTTTCATAGCCGGAACAGTGTCATCATCCCAGAGAATCTTCAACACCTTTTTATATAAGAACTTGATTGCAGACCGATAGTGATTGTGAGTTTCAGGAGACCTTCCTTCCAGACGTTTGGCAGTGAGAAAACTTTCCGCATCTTCAAGTGTAAGATCAGAAACATTTTTTCCAATCCAATGAAGGAAGTAACTGACATCAGAGCAATACAGTTGAATAGTTCTTTCACGCAGGTTACGTTTTTCCGCTTCATTGCGGATGGATTCAAAAATATCTTTATACATAATAAAACCTCCAGAATAAGTAGTGTTAATAATTACATCTACCTATTCGGAGGTGCGTTAGCATCATAATTCCGATTGCGGAAGAGACTGGAAAATGTTATTCTTATCATAGGCAGTGGAGCTTTCTTAGTTCAGTTGTTTCGTGTGGTAACTTAACAATAACGGATTATGGAAAGTAATTCCACTGCTTTTTTAATAAAAATAAAACTGCGCCACAGCCTTGGCAGGCCATCGCGCAGCGATTTTGTTCAATCGG
>NZ_JBDPGY010000054.1:0-2426 GCF_039841815.1 Ruminococcus sp. 1001136sp1
TGGCGCAGTTTTTCTTTACACTTTAATAAAAAGCAGTGGAAACCAAGTCCTACAAGTAGTATTGTTAAGTCACCACAACCAACAATCAAACAGGATCGACATCCCCACTGCCTATGATAAGAATACCATTGAGCTGCCTTTCTGGCAAGCAGTTTTATTATGCTAATGCTCCTCCATGTAAGCAGTGTTTATACATTTACGATTTACTTTACATGGAGGATTTTATTATGTACGAAGAAATTTTTAATCAGATTAGATCTGCTGCGAATAAACGGAATCTCAAGGATTCCACAATTCATGCATACTGTACCAGTGTTGCTCATTTTTTGAACCACACAGCCAAGGATATAGATGCATTAACAACTGACGATGTTGATACATTCCTAACTGAAAAGAAACTTTCCGGGATTTCACCAGAAACATACAATCACTACCATTCAGGAATCCGCTTCTTTTACAAAAAAGTATTGAAGATGAATTGGGATGATGATGACATACCTCGTATGAAAAGGGACAGAAAGTTACCAGCGGTGCTTACAAAAGCAGAAATATCAGCTATTCTTGATGCTACACCAAATCTGAAGCATAAAGCTATGATCGCTACTATGTATTCAGGTGGACTTCGTGTTTCAGAAGTCACACACCTTCATTATGATGATATTTCACGCACGAACAAAACCATACACATCCGCGATGGAAAAAGCCGATCTGACCGTTATACTTTGCTTGCAGACCGGACGCTTGAAATATTGACAGAATACTGGTTTCAATGTGGCAGGCCAAGAGGGATTCTGTTCCCAAGTTCATGGACAGGGGATTATCTTACAAAAGATAGTGTCATTCAGTTTTTTCGTGAAAGCGCCGAAAGAGCAGGCATTCAAAAACACGTCTCCACACATTGTTTGCGTCATAGTTTTGCAAGTCATCTGTTTGAGTCAGGCTGCGATATAAAATATATTCAGGCTCTTTTGGGACATCGTGATCCAAAATCAACAGAGATTTATCTGCATGTAAGCAATAAAACTCTGCTTGGTATTAAAAGCCCATTTGATGAGATGGGTGGTGAATGATTATGGATAAATCATGTACGATACAGGATGTATTTGAACGGTTCTATCCTTCCTATGAAAAGAGGAGTAACCCTCCTGCTCATCACAGAAAAACGGCTTATCACATCAGAAACTGTAAAACAGGAGTTTTTGGTGTAAACATCAGTGTTTGTGAGGACTGCGGATGTATCAGTGTTCACAACAACTCCTGCAGAAGCAGATGCTGTCCCATGTGCCAGGAGTTTCCGAAAGAGAAATGGATTGATGCACAAAAAGAGAACGTATTGGATGCACCCTATTATCATGTAGTATTCACAGTTCCTGAGGAATTGAATTCCATTATTTACAGCAACCAGAAGCTGTTATATGATGCACTGTATCATGCTGCTTCAGCCACATTGAATGAATTGTCAAAAGATGCAAAGTATCTGGGAGCTGATATAGGGTATATCTGCATTCTTCATACCTGGGGCTCTGCAATGAATTATCATCCTCATATTCATACCATTGTTCTTGGAGGTGGGCTTGATGATGAAAATAAATGGAAAGACACAGGTGGAAATTTTTTTCTCCCATATGGTGTCATCTCAAAGGTGTTCCGTGGAAAATATCTGGATGAGTTAAAAAGCCTGTGGAATGATTCTAAGCTTAAATTTCATGGTACAGCAGAGAAATATCAGAACAGCTATCGTTTTAAAGAACTTCTTGATAAGTGTTATGAAAAGAACTGGGTCACTTACTGTAAAGAAACTTTCAATGGTGCACAGTCGGTTATCAATTATCTTGGAAAATATACCCACAGGATAGCAATCAGTAATCATCGAATCAAATCCATGACGGATACGACAGTTACATATGCAGTAAAAGACTATAAAAACGAAGGCCACTGGAAAGAGAAAACAATTTCAGGAGAAGAATTCATCCGTCGATTCATGATGCATGTTCCACCCAAACGATTTGTCAGAATCCGGCACTATGGTCTGCTATCATGTAGAAACAAGAGAAAAAAGATAACTCTCTGCAGAAACCTGCTTGGATGCAAGAAATACATTTCTACATTAAAAAATCTAAATGCAGTAGAAATGATAAAGGTTTTGTATCACATTGATGTATGCAAATGTTCTTCTTGCGGAGGGAATATGGTATCACCCCGCAAAGATAAATACAGTTCTTCTTTTCATGCACATATGAGATGTTAAAATCTACAATTGCATAGAATAAATGACTTCCGCATAGGAGGTTTGTTTGTCATGCCTGAAATTGATTTCTTGAATAAAAAAACTTTTACCAAAACACCCAGTATGATAAACTTAAGGAAAAGAGCAACGATTGAATCCCCATAGCTATCGGCTAAAGGGACGCGACTTTGTTCACCAA
>NZ_JBDPGY010000055.1:0-2140 GCF_039841815.1 Ruminococcus sp. 1001136sp1
TTTGTGTGACTTGAAAGTCACTACATTTATTGTCTTACCGTAAGGTGTAAGACCTGCTGTTCCGTCAGTTGAGTCTAATATCTACAAAGTAGTGGGTAACTGCTATGAGGAAACGAGATATGAAAAATCATCTTTACAGAGATGTAGAACTGATTCCGTGAGGATAAGAACAAGTAAGAGCAACACTGACTTGAGATGATGACTGGGATAGAATGGCTAAGATATCTGAATCACTGGTAAATGCCGTTATGCGCGAACAGGCCAAAGGTTGCTGGGCCTGGCCCAAAATGGGAATGCGGTTTGGTTGGGGGTTGAAACAGCCACCACACGGACTATAGAACCGTCGGCAGAAAGGTGGAGCCTAATCTACCAGCATAAATGTAGTGGAACAAGGTAAGCCCGTATATCTCCATAAAGATACGGAAAGTAACCCGTAAGGGAAACCGATAGATGTGCGGGTAAGGAGGACGGAGAAAGCGAATGCCTTCTTGTAATGAGAAGGATAGAGAATATACTCACCTGAAAGGGGGCAGACTTCCGTCTGGTCTTATGTTGCAAGAGAATTAGTAGAATTTCTGAAAGGAGAAATGCAAATGTACGAGAAATCGTGTGCATCTTCAAATCACATTAAGAGCTGGAAGGATATTGATTTTGGAACAGCTGAATATGAGGTTAAGAAACTGCAGATGCGTATTGCAAAGGCTGTAAAGGAGAACAGAGTAGGAAAAATCAAATCCTTACAATGGACTCTGACTCATTCGTTTTATGCAAAAGCAATTGCTGTAAAAAGAGTAACAGAAAACAAGGGTAAAAGAACACCTGGAGTAGATGGCGTGTGTTGGATAAGCAATGAGGACAAATTTAACGCCATATTCACACTTCAGAGAAGAGGATACCAACCTCAACCGCTCAGACGAATCTACATTCCAAAGAAAAATGGAAAAAAGAGACCACTGAGTATTCCTACAATGAAAGATAGGGCAATGCAAACATTACACAAAATGGCACTGGAACCAGTCACAGAAACTCTGGCAGACGGCACTTCATACGGATTCAGACCCAACAGATGTGTTCAAGACGCTATAGAGCAATGTTTTGTCGACTTGGCTCGAAAAACAGCACCAGAATGGGTGTTGGAAGGTGACATAAAAGGATGTTTCGATAACATAAATCATGAATGGATGCAAAAGAATATCCCTATGGACAAAGAAATTTTGCACAAATTTCTTAAAGCTGGATTTGTGGAAAAGGGAAAACTCAATGCTACTGACCAAGGAACACCACAGGGAGGTACTATTTCACCGACGCTGTGTAATTATGTATTGGACGGATTAGAAAGATTATTGAAGAATAAGTTCAAACGGTATTGGTCGAAAGGTAGACAGATAAATCCAAAAGTAAATCTGGTGCGCTATGCAGATGATTTCATTATTACAGGAGCATCAGAGGAACTATTAAGAAACGAGGTACTACCTTTAGTAAAAGAGTTCATGCATGAAAGAGGATTAGAATTATCGGATGAAAAGACAGTTATTACGAACATACACGATGGATTTGACTTTTTGGGTTGTAATATTCGTAAATATGGGGATAAATTACTTACCAAACCATCAAAACAGAATGTTAAATCAATTATGCGTAAAATTCGTGGAACAATTAAGAAGTTCCGAACGGGCAAGCAATCCGATCTGATCAAATGCCTGAATCCTATTATCAGAGGATGGGTGAACTTTCAGAAGTATAACGTATCTTCGGTTGCATTTAGATATGTGGACTGGCAGACATTCAAGGCGCTATGGAGATGGTGCCGACGTAGACATAAAAACAAACCAGCCGCATGGATAAGAGATAAATATTTCCACAGAATCGGAAACCGTAGCTGGACTTTCTCTGAAAAGCTGACGGAGGATAATTATCTCGCATTAGTATATGCAACCGACACAAACATTACCCGTTTTACACGTATTAAAGCGGAAGCGAATCCCTACGATGAAATTTGGATGGAATACTTCGCTGAACGCAAAAATAAATCCTACAGCAATTTCAAATTTGTATACGAATGATATACAACCGGCTTATTGTGGCAGCAATAGGCTTTATAAGGCTTGAGCCGTATGATGGGAAACTATCACGTACGGTT
>NZ_JBDPGY010000056.1:0-2083 GCF_039841815.1 Ruminococcus sp. 1001136sp1
TTAGAAGTTAACTGTTTTTGAAAGGCCGTTTTTGCTATATCTAACAGTCTGTTGTACAAAGAAGATTTTGCATGGATGAAAAAACAAACCTTGTTGAGGTTAAATTGAGTTTTCCATTGTATTGTATTGCTAATGAATAAGAATAAGAAAAAGAACAGACAATGCTGAATGCTCTGGAAACAAGAATATCTGAGTATAGTATGTAAGTTCGTAACAGAATGAAAGGAGCGATTCAAATGAGCAATTTGGAAAATTATATGAAACAGCAAGCAATTTTTTGTGAACAAAATGATAGCATTAGTAAGAATCTATATTCAGAGTATGGTGTAAAAAGAGGCTTACGAGATGAAAAAGGCCAAGGTGTGTTGACGGGGCTTACAAATATTTCTGATATAAAAGCTTTTGAATATCGTGATGGAGTAAAGAGTCCATGTGATGGCGAGTTATCTTATCGTGGTTATAATATAAAAGATTTAGTAACAGGAAGTAAAGGAAAAAGGTTTGTCTTTGAAGAAGGAGCATATCTTCTTTTATTCGGAGAATTGCCAACTGATACACAGTTAATGGAATTTCAGGGAAGACTATCTGATTGTATGGAACTACCGACTAACTTTACCAGAGATGTCATTATGAAAGCACCTACATCAGATATTATGGGTTCTATGACTCGAAGTATTCTTACATTGGGCTCTTACGATAAGGAGAAAGAAAGTCTTGAAATTCCGAATGTGCTAAGGCAGAGTATGCAGTTGATCGCAGCATTTCCTATGTTAGCAGTATATGCATACCATGCTTATTGTCATTATGAAAAAAACGAAAGTATGTATATTCATAGACCTGAAAAAGATTTATCTATTGCTGAAAATTTCCTGCGCCTATTAAGACCAGATACAAAATTCACAGAACTGGAAGCAAGAGTACTGGATATAGCATTATTGTTACATATGGAACATGGTGGTGGTAACAATTCTACATTCACTACACGGGTAGTAACATCTTCAGGTTCAGATACTTATTCTGTTATTTCAGCAGCAATGTCATCCTTAAAAGGAAAAAAACATGGCGGTGCAAATCTGATGGTAATGAATATGATGGATGATATTAAAAGTCATGTGAAAGATTATGAAGACGAAGAGGAAATTGCATCATATCTGAGTAAGATTTTGAAGAAAGAGGCGTTTGATCAGAAAGGACTTATTTATGGAATGGGACATGCTGTATATTCTATTTCCGATCCGAGAGAAAGGGTGTTCAAAGGCTTTGTAGAACAACTCGCAAGGGATAAAGGACGTGAGAAAGATATGACCCTTTATAACAATATTGAGAAGATTGCACCTAAGTTGATTGCAAAGCAGCGTCAGATATTCAAAGGAGTAAGTCCTAATATAGATTTCTATAGTGGTTTTGTGTATGACATGTTGAATATTCCAAGAGAATTGTACACGCCATTATTTGCGATAGCAAGAATTGCTGGTTGGAGTGCACATCGCCTGGAAGAATTGATAACTACAGATAAGATTATTCGCCCGGCATATAAGAGTCTAGTCAGCAAAAAAGAATATATAGAAAGAGAGGAACGATAATATGGGAGCAGGAACCAGTGCAGAGGAGTTTTTTTTAAAGAGCATCAATGTTGAAAGCATATTTGAATTTGTTGAAAGAACAGATTATTTGTTCCTTTATAGTATAAAGGAATGTGTTGAAAAATCAGACTGTCATGAAGGAGTATATCTTTCAGAAGTGGCAGAATACATGAAATTATCGATTCCAGAAACATCTAAGATGGTAAAAAGTCTTGAAAATAAAGGATATATTATCTGGAAATTAGATGAAAAAAAAGAAAGAACGTACCTTGTTTTGACGAACAAGGCAATTGAATTAAGTAATTGTCAGAAAGAAAAAATGATAGAAGCTTATGAAAAAATCATATCGAATATACAAGAAGATGACCTGGCAGTTACGCGGTGTACATTGAGAAAAATCCGACAGCTTATGGAAGAAATAAAATAGTGATTAATACAACGGAGTAAGAAAAGCTCCTTCATATATTAGAATAAAAATATGACTGTTTCTTTAAAAAGAA
>NZ_JBDPGY010000057.1:0-2037 GCF_039841815.1 Ruminococcus sp. 1001136sp1
TGGTCTGTCTTAACATAAAATCCTCCGTTTCCGACAGCCAGCCCCACTATTCCGTACCTTGATTGTACCACATGGGGCGGCTGTCTGTATAGCGGTTTCTGCTTCTTTACCGCCTGTCAAAATGACGATTTTTTACTGTACGGCTTCTCGCTGCAAAAAAGATAGAAAAGTTCATAACTCTGTGATATACTTTACCGTAAATACACATCAGACATTGCAGGAGAGAAAATGAAAACTATATTACTTCATGGATTAGGGCAAACATCATCAAGCTGGAAAAATACGATTAACACTATGGGGAAAAGTGCGGACATTTTATGCCCGAACCTTTTTGATTGGTTTGAAGATAAAGAGGTCTGCTATCAAGTTTTATATCTTGCTTTCTCCGAATACTGTAAGCAATTTTCAGAACCGGTCAATATCTGTGGGCTATCTTTAGGCGGTATTCTCGCATTGCAATATGGGATTGAAAATCCAGATAAAATAAACTCTTTGGCGTTGGTTGCGACACAATATACAATGCCGAAAAAACTCTTGCAATTTCAAAATATGCTCTTTCGGTTTATGCCTAAAAGAACATTTGAAAGCATGGGACTTGGTAAAACGGATTTTATCAATCTGTCAAAATCCATGATAAACTTGGATTTCCAAAAAGAATTGAAGTGTATCAATAGCCCTGTAATGGTTATCTGCGGGGAGAAAGATACAGCAAATAAACAGGCTTCTTTACAGCTTCAATCGCAGTTACCGCAAGCCGAATTATTAGTGATTAAAAATTCTGGACATGAAGTAAACATAGACGCTCCCGAAGATTTGGGGAAAGCACTCTCAGCATTTTTCAACCTATAATTTCTCTGCCAGCGGTCACGCCAAAAGCGTGACCGCTTTTCAGTATCATGTTAAATCGCTGTTTTTTGTGTAGCAGCTTCCGCTTCCAGCACTTTCATCATCTTGTCGGCTGCGGTGTCGGTTGCGCCCTGCTTGAAGAAGCCGGAAACGGTAAGGACGGAGTTGCCCATGCGGATTTCCGTTACACAGTCCGGGCGGCGGTCTGTTTTGGTGGTGCTTGTCTGTTTGGTTTCTGTCATAGGCTCTCCTTTCGCTGCTTCATCAGTTGCTTTAAGCGTTCCAGCTTTTCCTGTGCGGTTTCCTTTCGGAAATTGCTGCCCGTGAAGCGGACGGGGGCGCACATGGAAGTCAGCCTGTCATAGATACGGGCGTGGGGCGTGTCCTGCGGGTGCTGCAATTCCTCCAGCGTGAGGTTGGTCGTGGCGATCAGCGGCTTGCCGCCTCGGTAACGGCTGTCAATCACGCTGTAAACCTGTTCCAGCCCGTATTCTGTCCCTCGCTCCATACCGAAATCATCAAGTATCAGCAGAGGGTAGCTGCAAAGGCGGGAAATATATTCGTTCCTGCCCTCAAAGCTGGCAGCAAGGTCACCCAGTATCGTTGCAAAGTTTGTCATACAGACGGCAACCTCTTTCTCCATAAGGGCGTTGGCGATACAGGCGGCAAGGTAGCTTTTTCCTGTCCCCACGCCGCCCCAGAACAGGTAGCCGATATTTTCAGCCTGCATGGTTTCCCAGCTCTCCACATAAAAGCGGGCGGTTTCGGTCTGTGGGTTTCTGCCGTTGTCATGCTCAAATGTCCAGTTCCGCATAGCAGGGTCGGTAAAGCCCCGGCGTTTCAAGTCCTCCACTTTTTCAAGGTGCTTCTGTCGGCTTTCGGCGGCTTGCTGCTTTTCACGGGCTGCTCGCTGACAGTCGCAGTCTGTTGGGTGGCGGTCATACCCTAACCATTGGGCGGTTTCTTTTGAAAAGTAGGCTTCTTTTGGCGTATGGCACTTGCCACAGTATAAAAGCCCGTCCTCGCCTGTGTAGTCCTCCGCTTCGACGGTAGTGGTTGTAATGTCCGTAATCATAGCTTCAATCTCGTTTTTCATAAGCTCTCGCCCTCCTTACATGAATAATCGGGTATGCCCTGTTTCGGGGCAGCCTTGCCTTTGGCAGCGTCCTCCTGCGCCCACTTGTAAATGGT
>NZ_JBDPGY010000005.1:0-217500 GCF_039841815.1 Ruminococcus sp. 1001136sp1
CTTACCCCTACTCTGCTGCGGGAGTTTGTAGAGAAAATCGTTGTGCATGAGTGCAGCTATGACGAGAACAAGACCCGCAGACAGGACATTGAGATTTATTATTCTTTTGTTGGCAAGGTGGACTTGCCCGAATAACCGCCCGACCTATCCGACACAATGCGCAAGTGCCGGATAGGAACGGCAAAATTTTTTACACTCCTATTACTTCTTTATCGCACATCAGTAAAGTCTCAGGGCATGAAACAGCTGATGGCTGGCGGCGTGGCACTGATCGGCACGACTCTGGTGCCGCTGCTTTCTGGACTTTTTGGTTAAACTACGATATTCTGAAACTGCAAAGAAACAGAATTCGACACAATCCGAAAAAGTCAATGAAAATCAATGAAAGCTGCGGTTTATAATCGCAAAACCTATTGATTTTTTTATGCGCTTGCGGTATTATGGAACCATGGAGGTGGTTCCTATGATAGACAGACCGCTCTACGTCGATAAGATTATGGCCTACACCGACACACCTTTTGTAAAAGTGTTGACGGGTGTTCGCCGCTGCGGAAAATCCACAGTCCTTAAAATGATCATGGAGAAGCTGCAACAGGAGCATGGTGTTCCGTCTGAGAGGATTGTCAGCATGCGCTTCGATTCTATGGATTATGAGGATATGACAACGAAGGATATGTTCAAGGCTGTCAAAGAAAAGCTAAAGCCAACTGGGAGAACGTATCTCTTTCTGGATGAGGTTCAGGAAATTGAAGGCTGGGAGAAAGTAGTAAACTCCCTGGCAACGGATTATGATGTTGACCTTTATGTGACAGGCTCCAATTCCAGAATGATGTCTTCGGAAATAGCGACTTACTTGACCGGACGATATGTTTCCTTCCGTATCTATACGCTTTCGTTTCAGGAATATCTGGAATTTAAAAAGCAGTATACACAGGTAAAGGATATCCATGCTGAACTGGCAGACTATATCCGCTTGGGTGGCTTCCCTGCAACACACCTGCGAGAGTATTCACAGGATGAGGTTTATACGATTGTCCGGGATATCTATAATTCCACGATTTTCTCGGATATCGTAAAGAGAAACCAGATTCGCAAGATCGACCAGCTGGAACGGGTGGTTCGGTACACATTTGCGAATGTGGGAAATTCATTCTCAGCAAAATCAATTTCTGATTATCTGAAATCAGAGCATCGTTCTATCGACAATGAAACGGTGTACAGCTATCTGGAAAAGCTGGAGAAAGCATATCTCCTTCATCGCTGTTCTCGATACGACCTGCGCGGAAAGGAGATTCTGAAAACGCAGGAGAAGTTTTATCTTGCCGATACCGCTTTGCGTTACAGCGTGCTGGGCTACACACCAGACAGCGTCGCTTCCAGTCTGGAAAATGTGGTGTATCTGGAACTTTGCAGACGAGGATATACCGTGACGATTGGAAAAACGCCGGATGGTGAGGTCGATTTTGTGGCGCAGAAGCAGAATGACCGGTTGTATGTGCAGGTCACACAGGAGATTAAATCCGAAAAAACAGAAAAGCGCGAATATGAACGGCTGCTGGAAATCCGGGATAACTATCCGAAGTATGTTTTAAGAACCGATGAATTTGCCGGAGGCAATTACCAGGGCATTAAGAGTATGCACATTGCAGATTTTCTATTGAGCACAGAATATTAACGATGAGGGCGGCGGTGAGCCGCCCTTTTTACATAGCCAGGTTTCTGATTGAAATGGGAGACCTGGCTATTTTTTTGCCCTTTTGCAGGTGCACATGCAGGGGGACATTCACTATTCATCAGCCCATTAGGGCGCATCGTACAAGGAGGTACACATTTATGGCATTTTGCAACAGCGCAGTAACCGTTCTTCAATCACTATTATCGTCAGCGTGTATGTGCTGTGTGTGGCAGTACCTACTGGCCTACACACAGTCAGCAGAAATTCTGTTCAGATGAATGTACAAAGGTAAACCACAACAAAAAATCATTGGAGTTTTACCACAAGAAGCAAAAGGAGAAAACACTATGCAAAGATTTATTACAGACGAAAGAACAGGTATCCGATACGAACTCATCGGAGATTACTATTATCCCTGCCTGATAGTAGAGGAAAGTCCTCCCCTTTCAAAATACGGACGGTTGCGGCAACGATATTTGAGGGAACATAAGCGTGTGCTATATTTTAATCTGCTGACAAGCGGAAAGTTATATGAACACCTTGCCGAAATTGATACTTCGGCTCGTGATATGGCGGAATATCTGATAAAGGAAATGGCAAAGAAGCAGGGTGTAACGGAAGAACTGAAAGCAACGGATATGATGAGATGGATAGGATTGATGAATAACATTCGAGCCTGTGCCGATGAGATTGTATTGAATGATATTGTGTATTCCTAACGGATACCAACCGAAGAAGAACTGCTGTCAAACCGATGGCAGTTTTTCTTTTTCGGCAAGTATTCAAGAAGTCATTAAGTCGTGAGTATAATCGAAGTGGTAGAAAAGTTATCTCTTATATCGGTTGTAACTTTTTTATGAACTCTATTGACAAGAAAACTTGGTATGTATATAATTTAAATATGCAAAGAAAACTTGGCATGGAGGTGTTTTTATGAAAAAGGACGAAATCTTAAATGCAAGCAGAAAAGAACATCGCAATAAGGACTTGGCTGAAATGGAAGTGGTATATCAAGCCGGAAGTCACGCAAGCAGAGTTGGTGCTTTAGTGTGTTGTTTGCTTTCGCTGTTATCTTCTGTGCTTGCTCATACTATGATTTACAGTCCGTGGGTTATATACTTCAGCATTATTGCAACACAATGGTTAGTTCGTTTTATCAAAATGAAGCGAAAGAGCGATTTGGTCTTGACTGTTCTGTTTTTTGTGCTTTCCATTTTGGCATTTGTTGGATTTGTTAGCCACCTTTTAGAGGTGAGAATATGAAAGAACAATTACAACTGAAAAATCACTTAAAGGAAGTTCGCACAGAAGCAAATCTTTCTCAAGCTCAGCTTGCAGAAATGGTAGGGGTATCAAGAAATACCATTAGTTCTATTGAAACAGGACAGTTTAATCCAACTGCAAAATTGGCTCTAATTCTTTGTATTGCATTGGACAAAAAATTTGAGGAACTATTCTATTTTTAGGAGGTCATTATGGAAAATATTATAATGTTGATTTTGGGAGTGTTCATATCTGTTGTGGGAATTGTAAATATCAAAGGCAATATCAGCACAATTCACTCTTATAACAGGCGAAAAGTAAAGGAAGAAGATATACCAAAGTATGGAAAAACAGTCGGCACAGGAACGCTGATTATAGGAATATCTCTTGTATTAGGTTTTATTGTTTCGTTTTGGAGTGAAATAATTATAGATTATATCATTCTTCCAGCAGTTATTGTCGGATTAGGCTTTATATTGTATGGACAGTTCAAATACAATAAAGGAATTTTTTGAGAATCAGGGAGGTATAAAGATGGAATTGAACACAATATCAGGTCTGGCGATAGCGGGAGTTATCTGCTCTGTTGTCCTCTCGATGGGGGTACCGATTGCTTTGTTCATTGCAGGAAGGGTGAAGCTTAAGGCAAGGATTTCCTCGTTCTTTATCGGAGCAGGAACCTATCTGCTGTTTGCCATGCTGTTGGAGCAGCAGCTGCATGTTCTTGTCATTCAGTTCTGCGGACTGAACGCACAGAGCAGGCCATGGCTTTACTATGTGTACGCGGCTTTGGCTGCGGCGGTTTTTGAAGAGACCGGAAGACTGATTGCCATGAAGTTCTGGATGAAGAAATGGCTGGATTTTCCAAATGCATTGATGTATGGAATCGGGCATGGCGGTGTAGAGGCCATTCTAATTGGAGGACTCTCCGGAATCAGCAATCTTGTGTCCATGCTGATGATCAACAGCGGAGCCATGCAGAATACGCTGGCGGCACTTCCTGCTGAGTCTGCAAACCAGACCGTGTCACAGCTGTCGGCCCTATGGACAACACCGGCACCACTCTTTTTTGTAAGCGGAATCGAAAGAATCAGTGCCATCATTCTGCATATCGGGTTGTCACTGCTGATCTACCGGGCGGTAAAGGCAGGCAAATGCAGGACAGCGGCTTTTACAGCGGTTCTTGCATATGGGATTCATTTTATCGTGGACTTCTTTGCCGTGGCAGGTCCGGCGCTTCTTCCCATCTATGTGATTGAAATTGGTGTCTTTGTGATGGCAGCCGGAACTCTTGTTATGGCGCTGAAGATGGGAAGGATGGAAGAACTGTGAATTCCAGTTTTCTGCTATCATAAAACAGAATATATCTGACAGAACGCACCGTAGAAATACGGTGTTTTTTGTTATCCCAAACCCACAATTTCATACACAACCACAGGTTAGTACAAACACTTTGCAATTTTTTGAAAGGCTTAGAAAGGAAATTTTCCCTGATTTTCGCCCCGAGAAATGACACAAACAAGGCTTAATGTATCTTTCCTGTGGTTTTTATTTTCAAACGGAAAGGTGGATTGATATGCCGAGAATGAGCAAGAAACGGAAACAAGAGTGGGCGTTGTTTCTGAATGATCGAAACCGCATTACCTACAACGAACTTTGCAGAAAATGCAGGAATGACTGTAAGCAGAGTTTTCGCTGTGTTGTGGTGCATTGCCCAAAATATTTATCGAAAAGGAGAACAAAGAACTATGAAAATGATTGAAAATGAAATGAATGTAACTGTACCTCTTGAAATTATCAAGGCAAGCGAAATTGAGCCGAAAGAAGTGAAATGGCTGTGGTATCCGTATATTCCGTTTGGCAAGGTTACTCTGTTGCAGGGCGATTCCGGCGATGGGAAAAGCAAGTTAATGTTATCAATCGCCGCCCTGCTCTCAAATGGAGAACCAAGAAGAAGGATGCTTCCAGATTATGGTACGGTGAGTATGAAGGGAACGCAGTATTATCGAACCCGTGTGACAGATTAGCAGGGACGGCGGGTTTCCTTATATGCAAGACGACTATGATTTAAACCAGGCAATCTGTTTTTCTTTGAAAAAGTCAGGATATGGAGTTTTGGGGGCGGCTTTTATGGAAAAGGGATTGCACCAGAGCGGCAGGCACAGATTTTTACAAGATTTTACTGTGAACCGGAGGTGCATGACAAGCCTGGTGTTGGAATTACCATCTTTCTTGCCAGCCGGAAACCTGCAAAAATGGAAGCTGCTGTTTCGCCTATCGAGGCACTTGGCTATCGTCCTTCTCATAACGCATCAAAAATAAGAAAAGCAGGAGAGGGAAATTTGCTCACAAGACTTTTCGGGGAACAGTTCACAAAAGATAAGAAGAGGACTTTTATGGTACTGTTGTCTCTGGCTGCCAGTTTGTCTGTGTACCTTTGTGTTGTGACCATGCTGGACAGCCAGGCTGCAAGAACCATTGTATCCAATTTTATGGACAGTGATCTCACAGGTTGGAATGGAAGTATTGTGGAAAGGATTAGGGAGTAGATTAATTGTTATTGAGCCGCATTTTTACGAAAGGGACATGTCAACTTTGGACTTGGAACTTTCATAGTAAAAATGCGGCTCTTTTGTCATATTAATTAACAACCAATGTTAAACATTTTGCAAATCGCATTAAATAATTCGGTGCAGCTATTGAAATTAAAACACATAGTTTCGACCTCCTTATTTTTATTTACGCGAGCAACGAGCCGAAGTAATAGTAACACTTTATTTCAAGAAAATATGGATCAGCTTATCATAAATCCGTCTATAAGGCTGATACCTCGTCGGCAGGTCAATCCAGGTCTTTTTGTCTACAATGCTCTTGTAATGGGAAAAGGTTTCGAAGCCTTTCTGGCCGTGATAGCTTCCCATACCGCTTTCTCCGAAGCCGCCGAATGGCATTTCGCTGGTGGCGAGGTGAATGATCACATCATTGATACAGCCACCGCCGAAGCCACACTCAGAGGTGACTTTTTCGCAGATGGCTTTTTCCTGGGCAAAAATGTAAAGAGCCAGAGGATGAGCCATGGAATTTACCTTTCGGATTACTTCTTCTATGGAATCAAAAGTAAGGACAGGCATTACCGGTCCGAAGATTTCTTCCTGCATTACGGCATCTTCGAAGGTTACCTGATCCATGACTGTAGGTTCAATCTGTAAAGTTTCGGGACGGGCATTTCCGCCGCAGATGACTTTCGCAGGATCAATCAGGTTCTGAATGCGGTTGAAATGCTTTTCGTTGATGATCTTTCCGTAATTTTTGTTATCCAGAGGGGATTTGCCAAACTGCTTACGGATCTGTTTCTGGATCTGTTTCAGAAGCGTATCCTTCACTTCTCGGTGACAGTAAATGTAGTCAGGTGCTACGCAGGTTTGTCCGCAGTTCAGATATTTGCCGAATACAATACGTTTGGCGGCAAGCTTGATATTTGCAGATTTATCTACGATGCAGGGGCTTTTTCCCCCAAGCTCCAGGGTGACTGGAGTGAGGTGCTCGCTGGCATGGCGCATGACCTCTTTTCCAACAGCCTGGCTGCCGGTGAAAAAGATGTAGTCAAAGTGCTCCTGGAGAAGGCAGGAGTTTTCCTGGCGTCCACCCATAACAACGGCCACATATTCTTCCGGAAAACATTCACGGACGATCTCGCAGATGATATTGCTGGTGGCAGGAGAGTAGGCGCTGGGTTTTAATACTGCAGTGTTTCCGGCGGCGATGGCGTCTACCAGCGGATCAAAGGTAAGCAGGAAGGGATAGTTCCACGGGCTCATGATCAGGGTGACACCGTATGGGGACGGCTTCCTGTAACTTCTGGAATGGAACTGGGCAAGTGGGGTGTGCACGGTTTTTTCTCTGGAAAGGGAGCGGATGTGCTTCAGCATATAGGTAATCTCGCTGAGAACGAGACCGGATTCGCACATATAGCTCTCGAAGCTGCTTTTTCCCAGGTCTGACTTCAAGGCAGCATTGATCTGCTCCTGGTGGGACTGGATGGAGGTTTGCAGCTTTTTTAAGGCAGTGATGCGAAAGTCAATGTTTAAGGTAGCGCCTGTATAAAAATAGTTCCGCTGCTTGCGGATGATTTCCTGGATTGCTTCCTGGGTCATGGGAAAGTCCTTTCTGATTATTTATAATGTATTTGATGTTTTGAAATATAGTTTACATAATGTAAAAGGCTATAAAGGGGGTAATTCAAAACTATCTTATTTAAATTGAGATTACCGAATGTAATGTTATAAAGGTGACAATATGGTATTTTTCAAACACGCTTTAGTTTTTTATTGCACTGTGTTTTCTTTAGCCGGTATCAGCATATAATAAAATTTCTCCAGCTCCTGTGCATCCATCAGTACCGGTACCGGATACAGCGGATTCGCCTCTTTGTCCGCATAGTGTGACAGCTTCGGAATGTCTTCTTCCTGGATTTCCGGGATGGTATCGCCGATTCCGAAGCGGGCCTTCATGTCTTTGACCGCCTGGATAAAGTTTAATGCGGCTTCTTCTTCCGGTGTTTCTTTGGAGGCAACCCCGGCAGCAACAGCAAGGGCTGCCAGCTTCTTATAAATCGTTTTTCCGTAAGCTTCCAGAACATAAGGGAGAAGTACAGCGTTGGCAAGTCCATGTGGAACATTGTATTGTCCTCCCAGAGAATGGGCAACTGCATGTACATAGCCTACATAGGATTTTGTAAAAGCGCAGCCAGCGAAATAAGAGGCGCGGAGCATATTCCGGCGCGCTTCTTTATTGCTTCCGTCGGTGTAAGCAGTGTCCAGATTTTCGAAAATCAGCTGCACTGCATCCCGGGCATTTTTACGAGTGCCTGGTGTAGTGGAATTACCAATATAAGCTTCCACTGCGTGGGTGAGTGCGTCCATACCTGTAGTAGCGGTGATGAATGGTGGAAGGCTTAATGTGACCTTGGGGTCAAGCACAGCGTATCGGGGAATCAGCGGGAAGTCATTGATGGCATATTTATGCCGGGTTTCGGCGTCCACAATTACCGCTGCCAGTGTAGTTTCGCTTCCGGTTCCTGCAGTGGTTGGAACGGCGATAAGAAGTGGAAGCTTTTTGTGCACTTTCAGGATTCCTTTCATCTTTGCAAGAGACTGATGAGGTTTGGCGACTCTGGCACCTACTGCCTTGGCGCAGTCCATACTGGAGCCTCCGCCGAAGCCTATAATGGCCTGACAGTTATTTTCATGATAAAGTTCAAGTGCCTCAGCCACATTCACAGTGGTAGGATTTGCTACTGTTTTGTCATAAAGGATATAGGGAATGCTGCTGTCTGTCAACACTTTTTCAAGGCGGTCTGTAAGACCAAGCTTATGGATTCCTGCATCTGTAATAATCAGCACATTTTTACATTTTTTCTTTTTCAGCACATCGGGAACGGCTTTCAGACTGCTGATGATCTCAGGATTTCGGTATGGCAGGAATGGAAGGGCAAATTTGAATACATTCTGAAAAATCCGACAGTATATTTTTTTTAAGGGATTCATATGGAAGTTCTCACTTTCTGTTGATACACGCTCTAAAATATAACGTTGCATCAATCGGTTCTATTGTGTAATTGTTCAGTACCTTCACAGCTACATGCTTTGTGGAATAATTACTTTATTATTGTACTTTTTTTATCACGTATGAATTATACCATGTTATCAAATATTGTAAAGATAAAACAATTTTATTATAAAACAAATTGCAACATATATCTTGCAGAAAGTCTTTTTCAAACATGCTCTGGCCCGAACCCCTAGCCATGAATTCAATCAAGCAGGCATGGTTTATTCATTGCTGCTGTCCGGGACTTGCATAGTAAAAACACCTGGCGGAACATTGCCAGTGGACAGTAACCATAAGGTGATTTATTGAAAATAATGAAATAAACACCTGTGTCTCGACTGGCGCCTTCTGTTGTGATATACTGAAACAAGAGATTTTTACAACAGGAGGCGTTTTCGTGGGTGAACAGTCAGAGAAAATAAAGAAAAATATTTGTATGGGGCTGCTGGCTCATGTAGATGCAGGAAAAACTACATTGTCAGAAGCACTTTTATATTTAAGCGGCAAGATACGAAAGCTTGGAAGAGTGGATCACAAGGATGCATATCTGGATACCTCTCCCCTTGAGCGCGAGCGGGGAATCACGATTTTTTCCAAGCAGGCAGTGCTGGAATTCCCGGAAACAAGAGTTACCATTCTGGATACGCCTGGGCATGTGGATTTTTCTGCAGAGATGGAACGTACCTTGCAGGTTCTGGACTATGCAGTGCTTTTGATTAACGGTGCAGATGGTGTGCAGGGACATACGGTGACTTTATGGAAATTGCTTGAGCGGTACCAGATCCCCACATTTATTTTTGTGAACAAAATGGATCAGGAGGGAACAGACCACGACGCACTTTTGACCGAATTGAAAAAAAGGCTGAATGAGAACTGCATGGATTTTTCAGAAAATGAAAATGCTGATGGAGATTTGAAACCGGAATTACCGGCTGGTGAAAAAGAACAGCAGAATTTGATGGAAAATAAATTTTCTGAGGAATTTCTGGAGAGCCTTGCTATGTGTGACGAGAAACTGCTGGAAAAATATCTGGAAACAGGAGAAGTATCCAGGAGAGAGATTACCGGTCTGATCGCAGATCGAAAGGTTTTTCCATGCTATTTTGGCTCTGCACTGAGAATGGAAGGGGTGGAGAAGCTGATCAACGGACTGGACAGGTACACCAGATGTCCGGTATATCCTGAGGCTTTTGGTGCGAAGGTTTATAAGATCGCCAGAGACGATCAGGGAAACCGTCTTTCCTATATGAAGATTACAGGCGGGACACTGAAAGTAAAAGAACTTCTTATTACCAGCAAGGGAAATGTGGCAGCAGGAGAGGACGTGTGGGAGGAAAAGGCTGACCAGATCCGGATTTACTCCGGCGCCAGATTTGAATTGGTGAAAGAAGTGCCCGCGGGAACCGTGTGCGCAGTGACAGGCCTTTCCCATACTTTTCCAGGACAGGGACTTGGCGTGACAGAGAACTCCAATATGCCAGTACTGGAGCCGGTACTGAACTATCAGATTATTTTGCCGGAAGGCTGCGATGTGCACCAGATGCTGAAGAAGCTGAGAGAACTGGAAGAGGAAGATCCTCAGCTTCATATTGTATGGGACGAGCAGCTGGGAGAAATCCACGCCATGCTCATGGGAGACGTGCAGATCGAAATCCTGAAAAGGCTGATCTGGGAGCGGTTCCATGTGGCTGTGGATTTTGGAACGGGAAATATTGTATATAAAGAGACCATTGCGGCACCTGTGGAAGGTGTGGGACATTTTGAGCCTTTGCGCCATTATGCGGAAGTTCACCTTCTTCTGGAACCAGGGGAGCAAGGAAGCGGAATGCAGTTTTTTACCGCCTGCAGTGAGGATGTGCTGGACCGGAACTGGCAGAGACTGATCCTCACCCATCTGGAAGAAAAGGAACACAGAGGAGTGCTGACTGGTGCACCGATCACAGATATGCAGATTACCCTGCTTACCGGACGGGCCCACCAGAAACACACAGAAGGCGGAGATTTCCGTCAGGCTACTTATCGGGCTATCCGTCAAGGGCTTAAGAAAGCACAGAATGTTCTGCTGGAGCCTTACTATGAATTTCGGCTGGAAGTGCCGGTGGAGGTTGTTGGTCGTGCAATGAATGATATCCAGAAAATGCAGGGAACTCTTCTTCCTATGGAGACAGAGGAAAATACCGCTATTTTGAAGGGAAAAGCGCCTGTTTCGACTATGCGCGATTACCAGAAAGAAGTAGTTTCTTATACAAGGGGAATGGGAAGGCTGTTCTGCAGTTTAAAAGGATATGAGCCTTGTAAAAATCAAGATGAGATCGTGAAACAGATCGGCTACGATTCTGAGAGGGATCTGGATAATCCTACCGGGTCTGTATTTTGTGCCCATGGAGCTGGATTTGTGGTGCCATGGTATGAAGTGGAAGAGTATATGCACCTGGATACTGGAATTATGGCAGAGTTTGAGGATGATCTCAGCGAGGAAGAATGGGAGGATGCTGCGTCAGTCTTTGGAAATCCTGCAAGTGGAGACGATACTGCTCAAAGTGCCAGAAATTCAGCACGCAGTGGAGCTGGTAGTACAGGAACTGCCAGAAATACATCTGGAAGTGGAAGCCGTGCGGGAAGTGGTTACCAGCCGCCGGAATCTGCCTACCGTGGAAGCTATGAGGATGACAAAGAACTTCAGGCCATTTTTGAGCGTACCTTTGGTCCGGTGAAAAGAGACCGCGTGTCTTCTTATAAAAAAGTGGTAAGTGCCCTATCTTATTCTGGCAGCAGTTCTTCTGCAAAAAAAGACCAGGAAGAATACCTTCTTGTGGATGGTTATAACATTATTTTTGCCTGGCCGGAGCTGAAAGAACTGGCAGATGCGGATGTCCGTGCAGCACAGACGAAGCTGATGGATATTTTAAGTAATTATCAGGGATATAAGAAATGTACTTTGATTCTTGTATTTGATGCTTACAAGGTGGAGGGACACCAGGAGGAAGTGCTTACTTATCACAATATTCATGTGGTTTACACAAAAGAAGCGGAGACTGCCGATCAATATATTGAAAAAACAGTTCACAAAATCGGCAGACAGCATCAGGTAACGGTTGCTACTTCAGACGGACTGGAACAGATTATCATTATGGGTCAGGGCGCCAACCGTATTTCCGCAAGAGGTCTGAAAGAAGAAATCGAAGAGACCAGAAAGCAGCTCCGCCAGGAATGGCATCAGCACCGCCAGTCCAGTCATACCTATCTTTTTGATCATGCAGATGCTGAGACTGCGAAGCTGATGGAAGAAGTCCGACTGGGGAAAAAGAAATTATAGGGTTTCTGTTCATGGAGTGAACAATAGCATTATTGGAATTAATGTTTTCCATTGGCAATTTGACAAACTCTTTGCCATCTGTTAAGGTGGTGTGCAAAGTGGTGTTGCAGCTATAAAGGAGATGTATAAAAATGAGAGAGAAGCTCACCAAAAAAGACGTAGAGAAAATCGAACAGGAAATCGAGCACCGTAAGCTGGTTGTCCGTAAAGAGGCAATTGAAGCAGTAAAGGAAGCACGTGCCCAGGGTGATTTAAGTGAGAATTTTGAATACTACGCGGCCAAGCGTCACAAGAACCAGAACGAGAGCCGTATCCGTTATCTGGAAAATATGTTAAAAACAGCAACCATCGTTTCTGATAAATCCAGCAGTGACGAGGTTGGAATGGATGATATTGTAGAAGTTTATTTCGAGGAAGATGATGAGATTGAGAAATATAAGCTTGTTACTTCCATCCGGGGAAATTCCATGGAGAACAGAATCAGCATTGACTCTCCAATTGGCATGGCACTGAAAGGACATAAGATTGGCGACAGAGTGGAAGTAAAGGTAAATGATAATTACAGCTATTTTCTGGAAATCCGCTCCATCGATAAAACTCATTCAGAGGAAGAGGAAATCCGAGGATTTTAAAAGTATCAGAGCCTTGTTCAAACATGCTCTAGAACGAGTCTGATGATGTTATTCCGCGAAGTGTGTAACAGTGAAGATACTGAATCATTACACGTATTATATAAAAATCCCTCATGAGATATGCAACGATAATTGTAAAATTATTCTTCATGTTTCCTGGGGGATTTTTTTGAATGTAAAATTTGGAAAATACGGTAAAATCAACTATCAAACAAATATTTTACATTTTCAACAGCCTGGCTTTACATTTTTTCGGTATAAGAAAATCCAAGATTGTAAAGTATTTTACATATATTTAACATTCTTCTCACCCGAAACTTTACATAGCCCACTTATATTGGTTTTGCAAACAAAAGAAATTAAGAACCCAATAAACTTTTAAAAGGATAAAAAGGAGAGGAAACGTAATGGATTTTTTTAGCATTCTGACATTGGTCGGCGGACTGGCGATGTTCCTTTATGGAATGCAGGTAATGGGAGACGGTCTGGAAAAGCTTTCCGGCGGTAAACTGGAAAAGATTCTGGAAAACCTTTCATCTAACCGTGTGAAAGCAGTTTTGGTCGGTGCAGCAGTTACCGCAATCATTCAGTCTTCATCGGCAACCACAGTTATGGTAGTCGGCTTCGTAAACTCGGGAATCATGCATCTGTCCCAGGCTGTTGGCTTTATTATGGGAGCAAATATCGGTACTACTGTTACTGCATGGATCCTTAGCCTGGCTGGAATTGAAAGCTCCAATTTCTTTGTAAGACTTTTGAACCCAAACTCATTTTCACCGATTCTGGCATTGATCGGAGTTATTTTTATTGTTTTCCTTCATGATGAAAAGAAGAAAGACATTGGAAACATTCTGGTTGGTTTCGCAGTGCTGATGTTCGGTATGAATACCATGAGCGGTGCCGTAAAACCTCTGGCAGAGGTACCGGAATTTACAAATATCCTGCTGAAGTTCTCCAACCCTGTTTTAGGTGTGCTGGCCGGTGCACTTCTGACTGCTGTTATTCAGTCTTCATCTGCTTCTGTTGGTATTCTCCAGGCACTTTGTATAACTGGTGCAGTCCGTTACGGAGCAGCGCTTCCGATTATCATGGGACAGAATATTGGAACCTGTATTACAGCAATGCTTTCTTCAATCGGTGCTACTAAGAATGCAAAACGTGCAGCAATCGTTCATCTGTACTTCAATATTGTAGGAACTGTTACATTTATGGTTGTATTCTATGTGCTGAATGGATTTTTACATTTCTCTTTCATTGAAGAAGTGGCAGGTCCTGCCGGCATCGCAGTGATCCACAGTGCCTTTAACATCATTGCAACACTTGTACTTCTTCCATTTGGAGATATGCTTGTAAAAATGGCATGTGCAACTGTCCGTGATACAAAAGAGGAGAAAGTTATTTCCGCAGAAGATCAGGAGTTTATGATCCTGGAGTCCCGTTTTCTCAGCAATCCTGGTATTGCTATTGAGCAGAGCAAAACAGCTGCCAGGAAAATGGCAGAGCAGTCCAAAACCGCTTTGAACCTTTCCTTTGGCTTGCTGGATGATTTCCAGGAGGAGACAGCTTTCCGTGTGGAAAAGATTGAAGCAAAGGTTGACCGCTATGAGGACGAACTGGGAACCTATCTGATCAAGTTGAATCAGAAAGATCTTTCTCTGGAAGACAGCCACAGCTTGTCCATTATGCTTCACTGTATCGGAGATTTTGAACGTATTTCCGACCACGCACTTAGCATTATGAAATCTGCAAAGGAAATTTCAGAAAAAAATGCCCGCTTTTCAGACAAGGCAGTGCAGGAACTTCACATTATGGAAAAAGCCGTGTCGGATATTGTGGAAAAAGCGTATAGCGTTTTTGCAAACCAGGACCTGAGAGCAGCCGAAGAAATTGAGCCTCTGGAAGAAGTGATCGATGAACTAAGCCGTGAGCTGAAAAGACGCCATGTAAATCGTCTTCGTGCCGGAGAATGTACAATCGAGATGGGATTTGTGCTTTCTGACATTACAACCAGCCTGGAGAGAATCGCAGATCATTGTTCCAATATCGGAGTCTGTGTGACTCAGGTGCATGAGGATCTTTATGATACCCACAGTCACCTTGACACTGTAAAAAATGCACCGGGAGAACATTTCCATCACGAACTGGAGGTTGCCCGTGTGAACTATATGCTTCCGTAACCGGGAGAGCAGATGTTGCCAGTTGCTGCTCTGGAAAAATTCCTGTGAGAATTATTTCCGGAGGCAGCGACTGGTAATATAATTTTTGCGGCGCGAAAACATGCGAATGCATGATTTCTGTGCATCGCGAAGCGTGTCACTGGCCAGGTCGTGAACGGTAACCTGTTTTCCTGCTTTTTACCGTGACTTTACAGTTGTGCACTTGTATAAGGGGAAAAAAGTACGTATACTAAGAAATAATGATGATTTACAGGTAATGTAAAAAATAGGTAAGACATGGGAGGAGAATACTAAAAAATGATTTTTTGTGTTGAAGATGATAACAACATCCGTGATCTGTTAGTATATACATTAGAGACGACCGGATTTCATGCAAGGGGTTTAGAAGACTCCCAGGAATTGTGGAAAGCCCTCGCAGAAGAGGAACCAGAGCTGATTCTTCTTGATATTATGCTTCCTGGAGAGGACGGATATTCCATTCTGGAAAAACTGAAGAAATCCTCTGGAACAAGAGATATTCCAATCATTATGGTAACTGCCAAGGAAGCAGAATTTGATAAGGTCCGTGCCCTGGAAGCCGGTGCAGACGATTATATTACCAAGCCCTTTGGAATGATGGAATTTATAGCCAGGGTGAAGGCTGTGCTCAGGCGCAGCAGCCGTCACGGAGATGACAGAGAGTTTAGCTGTGAGGAACTTCGTATTTTCCCGGGCCGTCATCAGGTATACTGTGATGATCAGCCTGTGGAGCTTACCCGCAAGGAATTTGAACTTCTTCTGTATCTTATGGAAAACAGAGGAATCGTTATGACCCGTGACCAGATTTTGTGCCATATATGGGGCTATGATTTTGACGGGGAAACCAGAACTGTGGATGTACATGTGCGGACCCTGCGGCAGAAGCTTGGGGATACTGGAAGACTGATCGAAACTGTCCGCGGCGTAGGTTACAGAATGGCAGATAAAGGAGGCACTCAGGGATGAAAAAGAAAATCCTAAGTCATACCAGTGTGATGATCATTCTCACGGTTATCCTTACCTTTATAGCTGCCAGCTTTGTGATGTATGATAAGTATAATAGTACCATGAAAAAGGGTGTACGGGATGAAGCAGAATATGTAAAAGTGGGGATAGAAGAAGTTGGAGAAGCATATTTAAGCGGAAATGTGGGAAAAACCACAGATACTCGTATTACGCTCACCGATTCAGAGGGAAATGTGCTCTATGATAATGAGGCAGAGGCTTCAAAGCTTCCAAACCACAGCAGCCGTCCGGAATTTGTCCAGGCTATGAAAAATGGACAGGGAGAAATCGTTCGTTATTCGGAAACCCTGTCGCACCAGACCTTTTATTATGCAGTAAAGCTGAATGATGGCAGAATTCTCCGCCTGGCAAAAACAACAGACAGTGTGTTCCATACGTTGCTTAGCAGTTTTATCTGGCTGGGACTTTTGATGCTGTTAATCATTCTGGTAGAGATCGTGCTGGTACAAAAACAGACAAAGAATCTGATTGAGCCGGTGAACAATCTGGATCTGGAGCATCCTCTTTCGAATGTGTGCTACGAAGAACTCCGCCCTTTGCTGATGCGGGTGGATCAGCAGAATAAGCAAATTGCAAGCCAGCTGGAGGAGTTGAAGAAGACAGAGGCTGTGAGAAGGGAATTCTCTGCAAATGTTTCCCATGAGTTAAAGACACCTCTGATGTCCATTTCCGGTTATGCGGAGCTGATGATGAATGGAATGGTGAGACCGGAGAATATTGCCGATTTTTCAGGACGAATTTATAAGGAGGCCAATCGCCTGGGAAATCTGGTGGCAGATATTATTCAGCTGTCGCGTCTGGATGAACAGCAGGATGCAGTGGTCTCCATGGAAAGTGTGGAGCTTGATGAGCTGGCAAAGGATGTGGTAAACAATCTCCGGGATCATGCGGAAAAGAAAAACATTTCGTTGGATTATTGTGGTATTCCGATCAACATTCAGGGTGTTCGGCATGTTTTATATGAAATGCTGTACAATATTGCGGACAATGCTGTCCGTTACACCAATCCGGGAGGACACATTCATATTTATGTAGGCAGAAAAGGGGATCATCCTTTTTACCGAGTAGAGGATGATGGAATCGGAATCCCGAAATCTGAACAGAAAAGAATATTTGAGAGATTTTACCGGGTGGACAAAAGCCATTCGCGGCAGACCGGAGGAACCGGTCTTGGACTGTCCATTGTAAAGCACGGGGCAACCTTACATCATGCACAGATCAATGTGGACAGCGATCTTGGAAAAGGTACAAAAATGGAGCTGCTTTTTTAGAGCGTGTTGAAAAAGGCTTTCTGCAAATTGTGACGTACAGCTTGCAGAAAGCCTTTTTGGAACATACTGAGGCAGCTCCTTTTTATATAAGCATAAATAAAAAAATTACAGTTCGCTCAGTGCATCCTCATCTGCCACAATAATTGCATTGGGATGGAACTGAAGGATGGAAGCCGGGCACTGTGGTGTAACAGGTCCTTTGATCGCAGCAGCGAGAGCCTTGGCTTTGTTCTTGCCGTTAGCTACAAGAAGAATGGTCTTTGCGCTCATAATATTGCCGGTTCCCATAGAAATTGCCTTGCGCGGTACATCCTCCTCGCTTGCAAAAAAGCGCTTATTCGCCTGGATGGTAGCCTCTGTAAGATCTACACAGTGTGTGCCAGCCTGGAAATGGTCGTCTGGTTCATTAAATCCGATGTGACCATTAGGTCCTATTCCAAGAAGCTGAAGGTCTGCAGCTCCCATATTCTTAAGCAGTGTATTGTAAGCTTCGCAGCAGGCCTCTGTATCCGGATTGGTTCCGTCCGGAACATAGGTATTCTTAATATCTATATTGACTCTGCTGAACAGGTTCTTGTTCATGAAGTAACGGTAGCTCTGGTCATTGGATCCGTCCAGTCCTACATATTCGTCCAGGTTCACAGATTTTACATGGGAAAAATCCAGTATTCCCTCTTCATACATAGCAGCCAGCTGATCGTAGGTACCTACCGGGGAAGAACCGGTAGCAAGTCCAAGGATACAATCCGGTTTGGACAAAATAACACCGGCGATAATGGTAGCAGCAGTACGGCTCAGCTCTTCATAATTCTTAACTTTAATTACTTTCATTTTACCTCTCCTTCTTTGTCAATAAGTGAAAATAATCACTTTAACAAGGTGCAAAAAAATAACGGCATTATCAGAATGCTGTCACATAAAACCCCTGCCCTTGTTCTTTCAGACAATAACAGTATACCCTATATTTAGGTGAAATGCTATAAATATTTCTGCTTTTTTTGCTTTTTTTGGTGAAAACTGATTGCAAGTTTCGAAAGCTTTTCCTATAATGAATTTATAATATAGAAATTTACCCTGGGGATAAATAAAATGAAAAAAACCTACACTCTGAAAAGGGAACTTACACTTCTGATGATACTGACCTCTGTATGTACTTTACTGTCTGTATGTGCAGCTGTTTTCTATGTCTTTTTCTCTTTCTTCTTTCAGAAAACACAGGAAGATATTGAATATGTACTTCGATATACCAGTCAGCAGTATGAGGCTCATATGCAGTTTATTGAGGATAGTGTGATCGCCATACGTCATAATACGGTACTGGATGACTTTTTTCAGAAAGAAGAATACGACCTGGAGGAAATAGAACCACAGCTTTCTTACAGCATGGAGCTTTTTTCAGAGCGGAATATGGTGGAACGTCAGCTTCCTTTTGTTACTGGAATTTATCTGTTTAATAATGGGAATGAATGTATTTATGAGCACTATTATGCCACCACACTGGCTGCCGGGAGAGAACAGAAGCGAAAATACGAAAACATGCAGCAGGAATTTAAAAGTACCAGTGACCAGTACGCCTGTTTGTCTGATAAAGATGAATTAAATATTTTTTTTAGAATTTATGATGAAAATATGAGGGAAAAAGGAATCGGAGTCGTGCAGATCAGTCAGAGTGCGGTAGCGAAAGTTCTGGAAACGGTACAGCTGTATCATAATGGAGGATGGGCTGTCCTGGATAAAAACGATCAGCTGCTTGCCTCAGAAGGAGCTCAGGAGCTGGTGAAAAAGCTGCAGACCTCTGAGAATTCATGGAATGGAACAAAAGACCTGGCGGGTACGAAGGTGATTGGTTATGGAAATTCCTGTGGATTTGGAGTACGTACAGTGATCTCAGTAGGGTATGGGAATATTTTTTCTATTTTGAAGCCCACTCTTTTTATCGTTCTTGTGGGCCTTATTGTGGTACTGGGAATTGCATTTCTGGTTGCATATGCTATCAGCTACCGTTTCACCAAACCGGTTACCAGGATGATCCAAAGTATACAGGCTTTTGGAAAACCGGATCTGAATGCCAGAATGGAAGATTCCTCTATTCAGGAATTTCATGACATGGGAATCGTGTTTAATGAGATGGCAGACAGGATTGAATATCTGATCACTCAGGTTTACGAAAAAGAAATTGTGGCAGCCAGGTCTCAGGTAAAATATCTGCAGTCCCAGATAAATCCGCATTTCCAGTTTAATATTCTGGCCATGCTGAGTCTGAAAGCGAAAATGGCTGGAAACGAAGAAGTTTACGATGGACTGAATGCTTTTTCCAGACTGATGCAGGGTAAGATATTCCGGGAAAAAGAGATTAAGATAAAGGTAAAAGAGGAACTGGAAATAGTTCAGTTTTATTTATATCTGCAGAAAAGCCGTTACCAGGATAAACTGTCTTATGAGGTGAAGCTTGAAGATGAAAAAATCGGCGAAGATCTGATTCCCCGTCTTCTTATTGAGCCACTGGTGGAAAATGCAGTTTCACATGGTTTGGAACCAAAGCGTGAAAAAGGAAATCTGCAGGTCCTTTTATATGAAAGGGAAATGCTCTACATCTGGGTAAAAGATGATGGAGTAGGCGTTTGTCGGAATCAGACGAAGGCAGAGGAAAATAAAGAAAAAACTCCTCATACCCATGTGGGCTGGGAAAATACAAAGAAAATGCTCCGGATCCTGTATGGAGATCATTACAAGTTTCAGGTCTGGAGTGAACCGGGAAAGGGAACGGAAATAGAAATTGCAGTTCCAATTGAAAGAGGTGGAAATTATGTGGAAAGTGATAGCAGCCGATGATGAAGGATACATCAGAGAGGCTTTGCAGAAACTGATAAATTGGGAAAAAATGGACTGTTCTTTGGAGAGCGTAGTCAGTGATGGACAGGAACTATTGGAGAAGATCCGGGGAGAAATGCCGGACATTGTGATCACAGATATACAGATGCCTGGTGTTGACGGATTAGAAGTATGTAAATATGTATACGAAACCTGCCCGGAAACCCAGGTGATCATCCTTACCGCATATTCAGATTTTGAGTATGCCAAACGTGCCATTAAATACAGTGTATGTGAGTATGTGCTTAAGATTTCCATTATAGACGAACTTCCACTGGCAGTGGAAAAAGCAATTGGAAAGCTATCCAGACTGAAAAAGGAGATCGAAATCCAGGAGCATACGAAGGCAGAAGAACCGGAATCACTGCTTGATCAGATTGAACAGTATCTGGAAGAAAATTTTCGCAAAAAGATCACGCTGGATGATATTGCAGATACCCTGCATGTGAACCGCAGCTATCTCAGCCGTTATTATAAGAATAAAACAGGTGTGAATCTGTTTGATGAGATTTTAATGAAAAGGGTGGAAAAGGCAAAAGAATATCTGCAGAATACAGAGATGAAGACTTATGAGATTTCAGAAGCGGTAGGAGTGGAAGATGCTGGTTATTTCTCAAAAATGTTTAAAAAGATAACCGGGGTATCACCAAAAGAATTCAGGAAAAGAGAACAACATGAAGAGAAAAATTAGAGGCCTTTTCTTTAGTATCGGAATAGCAGGGAGTCTGATCCTTGGAGGCTGCGGGAAAGAAGAAAAAGAGCCTGTAACTATCACAATGATTCATGCATGGGGTGGAACAGGTGAAGATCATGTAGCTATGAGGGATATTTACGATGGATTTCAGAAGGAGAATCCGGACATTGAGGTGCAGCTGATCTCCATGCCAGGAAGAAAGGAAATGCTGCGTAAGGTGGAGGACATGATCATGGTGGGAGATATGCCGGATGTGATTACCTTCAGCGGTATGGGACAGAATACAACCTATGATTTTATTGTAGAAAATGATATGGCGCTGGATATTATGCCCTATGTGAAAAAAGATGAAGAGTTTGCCTCCAATATTTCCCAGACCAATCTGAACTATTGGACCACAGAAGAAGGGGAGCTGTTTACAGTGTCAGATGTTTTGTCCTTAAGTGGTGGTTATTGGTATAATGAAGATATTCTGCACGCAGCTGGCGTAAAGGAAATTCCCAGGACCTGGGATGCTTTTCGCGGTATGTGCTACAAAATCTGGAAATGGTCGGAACGTGAGAATAATGAAATTGCTTCGCTTCAGACATCTCCGGAGGGCTATCTTTATTTTATGGATCATATGCTTCTGGAAGAAGGTACAGAAAAGGACAGAAACGATATCGGTACAATTTCAGAGGTATTGAAACGGCTGCAGGAAATTTATGTATATTCCACCTCCGAAAATGCAGAATACAGTTATTTGGATGAGACCAGATTGTTCAATGAAGGAAAGCTTGCCATATATGTGAATGGCGTATGGGGCGCTTCCATGATTTCCGAAAACATTAATGCCAAGTATGCACTGCTTCCAACTACATCCGGGAAGAATCTGTCTTGCGAATCTGCCTGTTTTGGTTATGTGCTTGGAAAAAGTGGAAACGAACAGAAAGAGGAGGCTTCCATCCGGTTCCTGAAATATATGCTAAGCAAGAAGGTGCAGACGCGGATTTTGGAGGAAACAGAGCAGATTCCGGCGAATAAGCAGGTAGTTCTGGATTCTTACGAGAAGGAAATGCCGCGGCTGTTTCAGGCTGCTTCCCTGGTGTTAAGTGCAGAGGATAAAATTGAAGTTCCGGATAATCTGTGGACTTATGAACAGAAAGCCTATTTTACAGAAAACATTTTCAGAGAGCTTACCGGTAAAATTTCACCGGAAGCTTTTACCCGGCAGCTGGGTGAAATGAAAATAGATAAATAGGGAAAATAAAGATAAGGAAAATATTGCCGTCAGGTAAATATTTTCCTTATTTTTATTGTGAAAATGTCAATAAATACCTGTAAATTGCAAATGGGATTCATTCAAAAATACCAAAAACAAGGGTAAAATAAGGACAGTTAAAGCAAAGACGTATAATTTATGAAGGAGGATTTTTGTAATGAAGAAAAAAATGGTAAGTGTTTTACTGGCAGCAGCAATGGGGACTACTGCACTGGTTGGATTTGGAACGACTGCTTATGCAGATGATGATGATGTTCTGGAATTTTACCATGGATATTACCAGGATGAGAGCGAGTGGGCTGCAGCTCAGGTTATGAGGGATATCTATGATGAGTTCGCAAAGGAACATGCTGATGGATCAGTTACATTCAAACCAATCGCTGTAGAAAACAGAGATGACATTGTAAGTGCACAGGTTGCTGGCGGTTCCTTCCCGGATCTGGTAGATGTAGGCGGTGGCGGAGTTCCGCAGGCAGCACTTTCCCAGGATCTGGTATACGATCTGAAACCGTATATCGATGAAAATGGTCTGCAGGATGCAGTTGGTCTTAACTATACACAGCATGATATGGATGGTCATATTTATGCAGTGCATGATCAGATTGAGAGCCGTGGCTTATGGTATAATTCCGATATTTTTGAAAAAGCCGGAATTACAGAGGAGGCGTTTGCAGACTGGGATTCTTTTGGAGAAGCAATGGAAAAAATCCGTGCTCTGGACGAGGATGTGTACGGATATATTGCAGGACAGGGCTCCAGCTATATTGTAAACACAGTTATGGCTTCTACAGATGAAGGAAAGAAAATGCTGGAATCTGAGCTGACAGAGGACACCATCAATTCAGAGGAATTTGCAGCTGCATTTAAGACTGCTGCAAATCTGGATCAGGCAAATGGTTCTGAGCATACTACAGATGATAACGGAAATCTTATGGCAGAATTTAATACAAATGGTAAGGCTGGTGTCCTTTTCAATGGTGTATGGAATGCAAGTGGAATTGATGCATCTTTAACAGATGCCATTGAGCCTGCTTTATTCCCTGGAAATATTGCAATCGCTTCTGCAGGCGGCGGACTTGCTGTGGCAAATAACATGAGTGATGAGAAAACAGAGCTGGCACTTGAGTTTATCAAATATATGACAAGTGCTGAGGTTCAAGAAAAAATCTTCACTGGCGTACAGGCAAATCCATGTAACACAACAGTTGATTTGAACGCACTTGCAGAAGAGAGTGATGACGCAGCTACAAGAAAGCTTGCACAGGCTTGCTCTCAGGTAAATGAAGCTGATACTGTAGTGATTGACATGAACTATACCTGGGGATCTGACGTGGACAAAGCTATCATCAATGCATTGATGGAGTGTGCGGTATCAGGAACAGATATTGATGCAAGATTTGCAGCACTTCAGACAGAGCTGATCGCGTTGGTGGCTTAAAGCACACAGCTGTGATGAACAGAAACTATGAATGAAATAGAAGAGGGAGGGGAGAAATCTCTTCCCTTTTTGGAGGTATGAATTTGGAAAATCAGAATGCTGCGAAAAAAAGAAAGAATAAGCTGGGTACGCGGAGAAAAGGATTTATTATAGCGTTTCTTGCGCCTACCCTGATCGCATTTTGCGTATTTT
This sequence comes from Ruminococcus sp. 1001136sp1, assembly GCF_039841815.1. Lineage (NCBI taxonomy): Bacteria > Bacillati > Bacillota > Clostridia > Eubacteriales > Oscillospiraceae > Ruminococcus > Ruminococcus sp. 1001136sp1. The sequence continues at coordinate 23,445 of NZ_JBDPGY010000005.1, forward strand.
ATCTGTATCCCATTATTACGGTGTTTATCACTTCTTTCTGCAAATGGGATTATACCAATATTACTAGTCCGGAGTTTTTCGGCTGGAGCAATTTGTGGGATAATTATGATTATATTTTTAACAAGTATCCATTTTTCTGGGAAGCACTGAAAAATTCAACTACCTGGGCCATTCTTGGAGCAGTGGTACAGATTCCCATTGCTGCTTTGATCGCTCTGGCCCTGTCCAGAAAGGTAAAAGGTATTAAATTTGTACGAAATGTTTATATTATTCCGAATATGATCTCAACTGCCGCTATGGGCATTGTATTTTTACAGTTGTACAACCCTTCTTATGGAATTATCAACCCGATCATTCGTCTTTTCAACAAAGAGTTCAGGGATAATATCCTACTTCTGAAAGGACCGGCTTTTGTGGCCATGACCTGTGCCTATATTTTCTTTACAGGAACTACAACTTTAATGATTTTGGGGAATATTATGGCAGTGCCGGAAGAGGTAAGAGAAGCAGCTATGCTGGATGGGGCAAGCGGTCTGAGACAGGACTGGTATATTACAATCCCTATGATCAAAGGAACTTTAAAAACAGTATCCGTTCTTGCTGCAACCTCCGGCTTCCTTCTTTATAACGAGGTTTATTTCCTGACAAAAGGAGCTGCAGGAACCTACAGTATCAGTTACATTATCCGCGAGCTTGCCATTACCAGTCCGAGAACCCAGTTTGGACGTGCCAATGCAGTGGCAATGATCCAGATCCTGGCTGGGATGGTGATCATTCTGGTGATTAATTTTGTATACAGCATTTCTTTCAGGAAAGAGAAAGAATAAGAAGGAAAAGAGGATGAATATGAAAAAAACAAATACCCTGAAAGGTGTAAATAGTATGCCGGCGGGAACCAGGATCGTGACTTACATTTGTCTTGCGTGGGCGCTGATCGTGTCGTTGCTTCCCATTGGCTGGCTGGTTTTATCCAGCCTGAAAAAAGATCCTATGGCGAGACCTGGCTTTCAGCTTCCGGAATCCATTTGTCTGGATGGTTATATTTCCACATTTAAAGATTTACATGTGATGAGATATTTTGGAAACAGTCTTTTTGTCGCAGGTGTTTCCGTGGTGATCAGTGTGGTGATGATTTCCATGTCTGCATATGTGGTGGCGCGAATGGAATTCAAAGGAAAAGCACTGGTAAATGTACTTTTGTATTCCACCATGTTTATCCCAGCCACAGCCCTTACTTATCCGGTATATAATCTGGTAAACCGCCTGCATTTATATGATACAAGATCTGCGCTGATCCTAATTTATTCCTGCAGTGGAATTGCAGTGAGTTTTTTTGTGATCAAAAACTATTACGACAATATCCCAAGAGAGCTGGAAGAGGCGGCGAGAATTGATGGATGTGGGTATGTACAGACCTGGATGAAAGTAATTTTTCCAATTGCACGTCCGGGAATTATGACAGCAGCTGTGCTTGCATTTTTGAATAATTGGAATGAGTATTACTGGGCCTCTCTTGTGCTGATCACAAGGGAAAAGCTGACAGTACCGGCGCTTTTGTCTACTTTCACAACAGCCTTTAACACCAATTATAACGGACTTTTTTCCGCTATGGTGATTATCATTCTTCCGCCTGTGCTTCTGTACTGTATTTTCAGCAGATTCTTTATTGAGGCACTGTCTGGCGGAGCCGTGAAAGGTTGACAGGTGAAATGAAAGTTTTTTGATAAAAATGCTGAATATACAAAATTTTCTGATATAATGAAGAAGACAGGAGAATAGAAACATGAATGAGGAAATAAGACAGCGCACCAAATGGTTTATGGAAGACAGATTCGGTATGTTTATTCATTGGGGATTATACTCCATTCCGGCATGCGGTGAATGGATGATGTCACAGAAAGAAATGACAATTGAGGAATACAGTAAGTATTTTGATCAGTTTGATCCTGTGGATTATGATCCGAAGAAATGGGTTCGTCTGGCAAAAAAAGCAGGCATGAAGTACGTGGTACTTACAGCAAAGCACCATGACGGATTTTGTCTGTTTGACTCTAAACTGACAGACTACAAGTCAACAAACACAAAAGCAGGCAGAGACCTGGTAAGAGAATTTGTAGATGCATGCCGAGAGGAAGGATTAAAGGTTGGTCTTTATTTTTCCATTATCGACTGGCATCATCCGGATTTTCCTAAATATGGAGACAGGCAGCATCCTATGCGAAACAATCCGGCATATAAAGATGAAAAAATTGATTTTGACAGATATCTTGCGTATATGCATGGCCAGATAAAGGAACTTGTAACAGGGTATGGCAAGCTGGATCTTCTATGGTTCGATTTTTCCTATGACGATATGACCGGAGAAAAATGGAAAGCCACAGAGCTGATCAAAATGGTTCGAAAGTATCAGCCGGATGTGATCATTGACAACCGTCTGGAAGGTGCGGGGGATAACCATGGCAGCATTACAACAGAGGAACCACTGATTTACAGCGGTGATTTTGCAAGTCCGGAGCAGATCATTCCTCCAAAAGGAGTATGTGATGACAAGGGAGAACCCATTCCATGGGAACTTTGTGCCACTATGAATAATCATTGGGGATATTGCAATTTCGACCATCAGTATAAGACCCCTCAGATGCTTGTAAGAAAGCTGGTGGAATGTGCCAGCAAGGGTGGAAATATGATCCTGAACGTGGGACCAGATGCCCGTGGAAATATTCCGGAGGAGAGTGTTCAGATTCTCACAGAAGTTGGAAAATGGATGAAAAAAAATGGGGAGAGCATTTACGGATGCGGAATTTCCAAATTGGAAAAGCCGGATTGGGGAAGATATACCCAGAAAGGTGACATCATTTATGCTCATGTTTATGAGACACCGCTTGGAGCACTTCCGCTGTATGGAATCGGCCCGGATAAGCTGGAATCTGTTACATATCTTGCTGACGGCAGTGAGGTGAACAGAGGGGAAGCATGGAATACGGTGCTGTATCCGGATGTGGCCTTTGTTTCCTTCGGAGATGATCCGGTATTTACCTATCCATTGCCAGATGAAAAAGATACGGTTTTAAAAATACGTTTGCGACAGGAGTAAAAGAGTATGAAAAAGGTAACGAGTATTGTAATTGGAGCAGGCCTTAGAGGAGGTCATGTTTATTCTCAGTATGCACTGGACCATCCGGATGAATTTCAGGTGGTGGCAGTTGCAGAGCCGGATAAAGAGCGCAGAGAGAGCTTTGCAAAAAGACACAATATTCCGGAAGAGCTTTGCTTCGAAAGCTATGAAGAGCTTCTTGGAAAAGAAAAGCTGGCAGATTGTGCCATGATCTGCACCATGGACAGGATGCATTATGAGCCTACGATCATGGCTCTGAAAAAGGGATATCATGTACTTTGTGAAAAGCCCATGTCTCCCGACAAGAAAGAAATCATTGAAATGGGAGAGATGGCGAAGAAATACGACCGTATTCTGTCCGTGTGCCACGTACTTCGGTATTCTCCGTTCTTTTCCAAATTAAAAGAACTTCTGGAAGAAGGCAAAATAGGAAGACTTATGACTATCCAGCATATGGAAGAGGTAGGTTACTGGCATCAGGCACATAGCTTTGTAAGAGGAAACTGGAGAAATGCAGAGGAATCCAGTCCTATGATCCTGCAGAAATGCTGTCATGATATGGATATCATGCTGTGGCTGGCAGACAGTAAATGCGAAAGCCTTAGTTCCTTTGGCGAACTGTCTTATTTTACAGAGGAAAATGCACCGGAAGGAGCTCCTGCTTATTGTCTGGATGGATGCCCACATAGAGATGAATGTGCTTTCTATGCACCACGCTTTTATCTGGAGAATTTAGATGGCTATCTGGTACGTGCAGTGACCGATCAGACAGATCCGGAGCATGTATTGGAGGCTTTGAAAAAAGGACCTTACGGAAGATGTGTATTCCACTGTGATAATACAGTAGTAGATCACCAGTCCGTTGACATAAAGTTTGAAAATCAGGTAACAGCGTCCTTCCTTATGACAGCCTTTACAGACCAGTGTGCTAGACGGATCCGTCTTATGGGAACAAAAGGTGAGATCAAAGGCGATATGGATGCAGGTACTATTGAGATCAGAGATTTTGTCAGTGGGAATCTGGAGACAATAGAGCTTCACACACCTGCAAACGGACATAACGGAAGTGATATGAGTATGATGCATGATTTTGTCCGTATGGTAGGAGAAGGAAGAAAGGGTAAAACAGACGCTGCTGTTTCCGTGGAGAGTCATCTGATGGCACTGGCAGCAGAAGAAGCAAGAATAACGGGACAGGTTGTAAATCTCAGAGGATTTGCCAATGAAAATAAATGAATTTTTAGCTGAAATCAACATGCTGCCGGAGGCTGTGCATCTGCTTAATGAGCTTCAGGAATCCGGACGCATTGGGGAGGAAGAATATCAGGAAAATAAGCTTTTGTATGAGAAAGACAGAGCTTTGTTTTATGAAAAAATTCTTTTGGAAAAGGATTATCGGCTTGTGTTTCTGTATTATTTATGCCGCATGGGCGCCGAAACCTATGATGCTTATGAAAAGCGGGGAATCAGCCGGGAAATTTTCAGGGACACTTTTTACGATCTGACCTTTTGGTGTGAAAACTGTTTTCTGGAATATGGAGAGTATGGAATTGATGAATACGACTGGTTTTTCCGCCATATGAAGCTTACCATCTTCAGGCTTGGAAGAATGCAATTTGAAATCATGGATTCTCGCTGGAATTTTACAGCAGGAGAAAGAATGGTAAAAAAAGGAGATCCGATCATCAGTATTCATATTCCACAGGGCGAAAAGCTCACACTGGAGAGTGTGAGGGAATCCATTATTCAGGGAATGGCTTTCTGGGGAAAAGAGATGCCGTATCTGTGTCATTCCTGGCTGCTCTATCCGGGGCTTAAAGACATTTTGCCGGAGAAAAGCAATATCATTATGTTTCAGAATCAATTTCAGATCGTAGAAACAGATTGGGACGAGCGTGAGGCTGAATGGCGTATTTGGGGGAAAGTACAGCGAAATCTGAATGTATATTCTGAGAATACTTCGCTTCAGAGGGCTGCAAAGAAATATCTGAAATCCGGAAAAGTCCTTGGGAGTGGTCTGGGAATATTAAAACCGGAGTATTTCCTGTAAAATAATTGATAAAAATTGACAAGAAGAGATTTGTCTGTTACCATCGAACCAGGGGCAATTGTTTGTCCCTGGTATCGTTATGAATAAGCAACAAAGCGGATCAGGAATCTCCGCTTTGACAAATAAAAAATGGGAGGCAGCAATAACATGAAAAAGCCGGTATTGGTAGTAATGGCAGCAGGTATGGGAAGCAGATATGGTGGCCTGAAGCAGATCGATCCTATTGATAAGGATGGGGACATTATCATTGATTTTTCTATCTATGATGCTATTCAGGCAGGGTTTGAAAAAATTGTATTTATTATAAAGAAGGAGAATGAGGCTGATTTCCGTGCTGCTATCGGAGATCGTATGAGTAAGCATATCCAGGTGGAATTTGTATTCCAGGATCTGCATAATCTTCCGGAAGGCTTTACAGTTCCGGAAGGACGTGTGAAGCCATGGGGAACCGGACATGCAATCATGAGCTGTATCGATGTGATTGATGGACCTTTTGCCGTTATTAATGCGGATGATTATTATGGACGTCATGCATTTAAGATGGCATATGATTTCCTTACAGAGAATCAGGATAAAGACGGCATTTATCAGTACATGATGGTAGGCTACAAGCTTGAGAACACATTGACAGATAATGGACATGTGGCTCGTGGTGTTTGTGTGACAGACGAAGAGGGATTTCTGAAGGATATTAATGAGCGCACCCATATTGAGAAGAGAGATGGCGGTGCTGCTTATACCGAGGATGATGGTGCTACATGGACAGAGCTTCCTATGGATGCTACGGTGTCTATGAATATGTGGGGATTTTCTGCAAGCATTCTGAAAGAACTGAAGGACAGATTCCCATTATTCCTGAAAGAAAATGTGGAAAAGAATCCTCTGAAATGCGAATATTTCCTTCCATTTGTTGTAGATGAGCTTCTTGGCGAGAAGAAAGCAACTGTCAAAGTTCTGAAATCTATGGACAAATGGTACGGAGTTACCTATAAAGAAGATAAGCCGGTAGTAGTTGCTGCAATTCAGAAGCTGAAAGATGACGGTCTTTATCCTCAGAAGCTTTGGGAGGAAAAATAAGTGGGAAAAACAAAAGATGTAAGCCATCAGGAACTGATGGAAGTAATCAACAGCTTTGATTTTGGCGGTAAACTTGAAGAGGTTGGCATATTCGGAAATGGCCACATTAATGAGACTTACTGTGCTGTATTTTCCACAGAAGCCGGACAGAAGCGCTATATTCTCCAGAAAATGAACAAGCAGATTTTCAAAGATCCTGTTGGTCTTATGGAGAATATCAGTGGTGTCACCTCCTGGCTGAAGAAGAAAATCCTGGAAAATGGCGGGGATGCAGAGCGCGAAACCCTGAATATCGTAAATGACCGTGCAGGAGCTCCTTATTTTGTAGATAAAGAGGGAGAATACTGGAGAGCGTATCTGTTTATAGAAGATGCAACCTGCTTTGATCAGGTGGAAAATGACGAGGATTTTTACCAGAGTGCTCTTGCATTTGGTAATTTCCAGCGTCTTCTTGCAGATTATCCGGCAGATACGCTTCACGAGACAATTCCGAATTTTCATAATACTGTGAAAAGATTTGCTGATTTTAAAAAGGCTGTGGAAGAGGATGCATGCGGACGGGCGGCTGATGTTCAGAAGGAGATACAGTTTGTCCTGGAAAGAGAGCAGCTGGCCCATACACTTGTGGATTTACAGGATGCAGGTAAGCTGCCTCTTCGTGTAACGCACAATGACACAAAGCTGAATAATATCATGATCGATAATGCTACACATAAGGGAATCTGTGTGATCGATCTGGACACGGTAATGCCGGGACTTTCTCTGAATGATTTTGGCGATTCCATCCGTTTCGGCGCAAGCACGGCAGCAGAGGATGAGCAGGATATTTCCAAAGTGTCCTGTGACCTTCATCTGTTTGAGGTGTATGTAAAAGGATTTCTGGAAGGCTGCGGCGGTGCCCTCACAGATCTGGAGGTGGAAATGCTTCCGATGGGTGCAATCCTGATGACCTTTGAGTGTGGAATGCGTTTCCTGGCAGACCATCTGGAGGGAGATCATTACTTCCGCATTCATCGCGAAAATCATAATCTGGACCGCGCAAGAACCCAGTTTAAGCTGGTCTGGGATATGGAACAGAAATTATCTGAAATGAAAGCTATTGTACAAAAATATAAATAGTGGTATTCTAATACTGGCAGGAAACAAACGTCTGCCGGGTATCATAAATACATACAGAAGCAAGGAAAACAGGCCGATAGTGCTGCAATCACAATAATGCTTCTGCAGATACGAGGAGGAAAATATCATGGCAATTTTAGTAACAGGCGGTGCAGGATACATTGGAAGCCATACAGTTGTAGAACTTCAGAATTCCGGTTATGACGTAGTAGTTCTGGATAATCTGTCCAATTCCAGCGAGAAGGCACTTGACAGAGTTTCCAAGATCACAGGCAAGCCGGTTAAATTTTATAAAGCAGATATCCTGGACAGGGAAGCCCTTGACCAGATTTTTGACAAAGAAGACATTGACTCCTGTATTCATTTTGCCGGACTGAAGGCTGTTGGAGAGTCCGTTGTAAAGCCTTGGGAATATTATGAGAATAATATTGCAGGAACCCTGACTCTTGTAGATGTAATGAGAAAACATGGTGTTAAGAATATTATTTTCTCTTCCTCTGCAACTGTATATGGAGATCCGGCACAGATCCCGATCACAGAAGAATGCCCGAAAGGACAGTGTACCAACCCATATGGCTGGACCAAATCCATGCTGGAGCAGGTTCTTACAGACATCCAGAAAGCAGATCCGGAGTGGAACGTAATGCTGCTTCGTTATTTTAATCCGATCGGTGCCCACAAGAGCGGAACCATCGGCGAGAACCCAAATGGTATCCCGAACAACCTTATGCCATACATCACACAGGTTGCTGTTGGCAAGCTGAAAGAGCTTGGCGTATTCGGTAATGACTATGACACTCCGGATGGAACCGGCGTGAGAGATTATATCCATGTAGTAGATCTTGCCAAAGGTCATGTAAAAGCGCTTAAAAAGATCGAGGAGAATCCTGGACTTGCAATCTATAACCTTGGCACAGGAAAAGGCTACAGTGTTCTTGATATTGTGAAGAATTTCGAAGCTGCAACAGGCGTTAAGATCCCATATGCGATCAAACCACGTCGTGCAGGCGATATTGCTACCTGCTACTGCGATGCTTCCAAGGCAGCGAAAGAGCTTGGCTGGACAGCTGAGAATGGCATCCGTGAGATGTGCGAGGATTCCTGGAGATGGCAGAGCAATAACCCGAATGGTTATGAAGACTAATGATTCGGAATTTAATTTTTGATGTTGGAGATGTACTGGTGGAGTATCGCTGGTTTGAGATGCTGACCAGGGACTACGGCCTTTCTGAAGCTGAGGCGAAGAGAATTGGCGAGGAAATGTTTGACAATGAGATCTGGGTACAGGGACTTGACGGAGGAAGGCTGAGCCTTGAGGAAGCCATTCATCAGTATGAACTGAAGTACCCGGACGATGTGGATGTGATGGGCTGGTTCCTTCGAAACGGAGAGCAGATGGCTGTAAAGCGTCCGGAGGTCTGGGACAAGGTTGCAGCTCTGAAGGAAAAGGGTTATAAGATTTACCTGCTTTCCAACTACTCAGAAGAACTGTTCCATGTGCACACCAAGGGAGCGAAATTCCTGGATGTGCTTGATGGGGGAGTTGTTTCCTATCAGGTTCACGCCCTGAAGCCAGACAGGGAAATTTATGAAATCCTTCTGGAGAAATATAGCCTGAAAGCAGAAGAGTGTCTGTTTTTCGATGACCGCATGGATAATGTGGAAGGTGCGAAGAAGGTAGGAATTCAGGCGATACAGGTGACATCCAGAGAGATGCTGAACGAAACATTAGATAAAATGCTTACAAAATAAATGAGGCCGCCCCTTCGGGGGCGGCTTTTTCCAGAGCGTATCTGAAAAATAAAAAAATGCCCAGAGCCGGAATCGAACCAGCGACACGAGGATTTTCAGTCCTCTGCTCTACCAACTGAGCTATCTGGGCATTTATAAGTTCTCTGAACTTACAGCGCATATAATAGCACAGAAACTGCTCTGGCGCAACAAAAATTTCAAAAAATCTGTAAATTCCAAAAATTTACCTTGTAAAAACCACGCCTTGCTTTTCATATATAGTAATGTTAGAATGGCAGTGTGATAAAAATCGGGAGGATTTATTGGTGGAAAAAAAATTAAAAAAATATATTTTGCCGGTTATTGCTGCCATTTTAACAGTGTTTGCTCTTTCCATGACGGGCTTGTATGCTGGTTCGGCAGATAATCCGGGAGAAACATTTCTTTCTTTATGCAAGAAAGAGATGACAGGAATCGGAATCGACAAACTGGTGGTTCTCATTGCAATCATTACATTGTACATGAAATGCTGGAGGAATTTTTGCAGAAGCTGTAAATGGATCACGCATCTGATCGCCGCCATGTTTTCTGTTTTTATGCTGATCGGAATGTCCTTTTCCGTGCAGGGAAACTGGACCTTCTTTACAGCTGGGAGAAATCAGATTCTGATCGCATTGCTTACATGGGCAGGATTCTTTTTCTTATTTGATGTAGTGATCAGTCTTTTATATGCATATGGAGAGAAGCATCCTTTTCTGCACAGCAGGAATATAAAGAAATTTCCGGAATTTATGGAAAAACACTACCTTCTGGTAGCATTTTTGCTGATTCTGGCAGGATGGCTTCCCTATATCCTGATCTTCTGGCCAGGAAGTGTTCCCTATGATGGCTTCCGGCAGCTGAATATGTTTGCCGGAAATCAGAGATTTACAAACAAGCATCCATGGGAATTAAGCCTTATAATGGGAGCCTTGATGACAATTGGAAATGTGATCAGTGATAACTGGGGCATTTTCATGGTGGTTGGCGTGCTGGCACTGATTTATGCGGTATGTTATGCCACTGTTTGTTATAAACTGAAATCATGGGGAGCACCAAGATGGTTCAATATCTGCTGTATTGCATTTTTCAGTCTTGTGCCTGTATTTGGAGCTTATTCCCAGACGATCATTAAGGATGGAAGTTTCAGCGCTCTGTTTTCCCTTTTCATGGTAATCTATGTGGAATGCTGCATTCCCACCCTTCGGGAAAAAAGTGGCCAGTCTTTAAGACAGCAGCTGACAGTGCTGTTTCTGGTTGGCTTTGGCATGTGCATTACCAGAAATAATGGACTTTACATGGTGCTTCCTGCATTTATCCTGTTATTCTTTTTCCTTGGAAAAAAACGCAGACTGTATGCAGTTGGAATGGTGATCCTTGTGACAGTGGGCTACATGGGGCTTCAGAAAGAAGTGGCACCGAGACTATACATTGGTAATTTCCCATCCAGAGTATTTTTCTCAATTCCAATGCAGCAGACAGCCAGATATCTGAAGGAATATCCGGATGATGTGACAAAGGAAGAAGCTAAAGCAATTGACGGGGTGATGAAGTATGATGAGATTGCGGATTTGTATAATCCGGAACTGTCTGATCCGGTAAAGGCAACTTATCGCGGCGGACATATTACCATGGCGAAGCTGAAACGCTACTTTAATGCCTGGTTCAGCATGTTTCTGAGGCATCCGGGGGTGTATATAGAAGCCACACTTCATAACAGCTATGGATATTATTACCCATTTCATAATTGCACCGCGCAGAGCTCCTACCGCTTCTATACAGTAAATGAGCCGCTGATTGAAGAGTCAGATTATCATCAGATCTTTTCCGCAGAGACAAGGAATCAGTTGAAACGTTATGCCGATCTGTGGAGTCAGATTCCAGGTCTTGCGCAGATCTGCAATGCGGGAACCTACACATGGATCGTGATTCTGCTCCTTGGATATCTGATCTACAGGAAGCGATGGAAAGGAATCCTGGTATTGGCTGCCCCGGCGCTGAATGTGGCAATCTGTATAGCTTCTCCGGTAAACGGTCTTCTGCGTTATGCGTTTCCGTTGATGGCGTGTATGCCAGCTGTGATATTCTGGGGACTGGCTTATGCAGAGAAGGCTATAGACGATAAAAGAACCGATGAAAAATGAAAAGTCTGAATTTCTTTTATAGAAAGTATATTGTCAGGTAACTATTTAGCAGGTACCCTTCCGGGAATGGTGTAACCGTGAAGATACGGAACAGTTACATGGTAAATAACAATATATGGAAATGATTGGAATCATGAGAAAGGCAGGTGATTCTGAAGTATATGGAAAAAATAATCATTATCGGTGCCGGACCGGCAGGAATTTCCGCAGCTTTGTATGCTGCCCGGGCAAATATGAATCCGCTGGTGATCAATAACGGCATTGGTGCTTTGGAAAAAGCAGAAAAAATAGAGAATTATTATGGTATGGAACATCCTGTTTCCGGGAAAGAATTATTTGAGACAGGACTTGCACAGGCGAAAGCATTAGGCGTGCGGATCCTGGAGGCACAGGTACTGGGGATTGGCGGGTTTGATACTTTTACAGTAAAGACAACAGCAGGTGATTTTGACACCATCAGTGTGATCCTTGCCACAGGAAGCAAACGAAAGGCTCCTGCAATTCCGGGGATTAAGGAATTTGAGGGAAGAGGTGTCAGCTACTGTGCTGTGTGTGATGCATTTTTCTACAGGGGAAAGGATGTTGCAGTGCTTGGAAACAGCGACTTCGCTCTTCATGAGGCAGAAGAACTGGCACCTATGGCCGGTTCTGTTACCATCTACACAGATGGGAAAGAACCGGAGTTTTCCAGGAAATCTTCTTTTGCGGTGAATACAATGAAAATTCAGTCTGTAGAGGGAGACGAGAAGGTGTCCGGACTGCGGCTGGTCTCTGAGTCAGAGACGGATGCAAAATCAGATACTGATGAAGAGAAGAACCTTCAGCTTTTGCCAGAAGGAAAGGAAGCTGAAATGGAAGCTTCAGAGCTCCATAACCCGGAGAGTCCGGTAAGGGATTCCACGGAGACATTTGTCCCGGCAGACGGCGTTTTTGTAGCTCTTGGAACTGCAGGAAGTGCAGAGATGGCAAGACAGATGGGCGCGGCACTTACTGAGAAAGGCAACATCAAGGTAAATGAAAAGATGGAGAGCACCATTCCGGGGCTTTTTGCAGCAGGTGACTGTACCGGCGGTCTTTTGCAGGTGGCAAAGGCAGTTTACGATGGTGCCCAGGCAGGACTCAGTGCAAACCAGTATGTGAGAAACAGACAAAAAAAGTAGAATTTCGACATGAAATCAGAGAGAAGAATAGACCGATAGAAAGGATGGATCAATTATGGCAAAAGTAATCACAACACAGAATTTTGAAGAGGAAGTATTAAAATCCGAGAAACCGTTTCTTCTTGATTTCTGGGCAACCTGGTGCGGACCATGCATGCGTCAGGGGCCAATCGTGGAGGAACTGGGAGAGGAAGGTTATGCAGTAGGAAAGCTTGATGTGGACCAGAACATGGAGCTTGCACAGCAGTTCCGGGTTATGAGCATTCCTACCCTGATCATTTTCAAGAACGGAGCAGAAGCACACCGTCTGGTTGGTCTTACGGATAAAGAAGAGTTAAAGAAACTTCTGGACGAGTAAGAACGATGAAGATATTACTTGCAGCATGTAATGCAAAATATATACATTCCAATCTGGCTGTCTTTAACCTGAAAGCCTGCGCAAAAGAATATGACAGTAATGTTGTACTTCGGGAATACACCATCAATCAGCAGAAGGATGACATTCTGAAGGATATTTACAGATGTCATCCGGATGTGATCTGCATATCCTGCTATATCTGGAATATTACTTTTGTGCGGGAACTGATGCAGGATCTGAGAAAGATCCTGCCGGATGTTCCTTTCTGGGCGGGAGGCCCGGAGGTATCGTATGATGCAGAGGAATTTCTGAAAAAGAACCCGGCATTTGATGGTGTAATGGTTGGAGAAGGAGAGGAGACCTTCCTGGAACTGGTGAAGCACTATATGAATGGAAGTCCTTCTCTGGAGAAAACCACCGGACTTGTGTACTGTAAACCGGACGGTACAATTCAGAATAACGGATGGCGGCAGATCATGGATTTAAGCAGGGTACCTTTTGCTTACGAAGATCTGAAGGATTTTGAAAATCGTATTATTTATTATGAGAGCAGCCGGGGCTGTCCTTTTTCATGTAGCTATTGTCTGTCATCTGTGGACAAGAAACTGCGTTTTCGCGACCTGGAACTGGTAAAGAAAGAACTTCAGTTTTTCCTGGATCACAAAGTGCCACAGGTGAAATTTGTGGACAGAACCTTTAATTGTAAGCACGATCATGCAATGACCATCTGGCAGTACATAAAAGATCATGATAATGGAATTACCAATTTCCACTTTGAGATTTCCGCAGATCTGTTGAGGGAAAATGAACTGGAACTGATGAGCACCATGCGTCCGGGGCTGATCCAGCTGGAAATCGGTGTACAGTCCACAAATCCGGACACTATTCGTGCTATCCACAGGACTATGGATTTTCCGAAGCTGGCAGGGATTGTAAACCGCATCCATAGTTTTAAGAATATTCACCAGCATCTGGATCTGATCGCTGGTCTTCCTTATGAGGATTATGACAGCTTTCACCGGTCCTTCAATGATGTTTATGCACTTCGTCCCCAGCAGCTTCAGCTTGGATTTCTGAAGGTTCTGAAGGGCTCTCATATGAAAGAGATGACAGAAGAATATGGTATTGTGCATAAAGAACTGGAGCCATATGAAGTACTGGGAACCAGGTGGCTGCCATATGAAGACATTTTGAAGCTGAAAATGGTGGAAAGTATGGTGGAACTGTACTATAATAGTGGACAGTTTCAGAATACCATCGCCTGTGTGGAGCCTTTGTTTGAGGATGCTTTCACATTGTATGAGAAGCTGGGACAGTTTTATGAGAAAAAAGGTTATTCAGAGATTTCCCATTCCAGAATGCGCAGATATGAGATCCTGCTGGAGTTTGTGAAGGAAGAACTGGAAGAAAAATCCGCAGGAAAATCTGGAAATCAGGATCCTGAGGTGGAGAATCCTGCGGGAAAAGCTGCGGAAGATTGCAGAGGAATGGAAACTGCGACCTGGGAAAAGGTGGCAGACAGCATGATCTACGACCTGTATCTTCGCGAAAACCTGAAAAGCCATCCATCCTTTGAGTATGACCAGAAGCCCTATGAGAAAGCAGTCTGGGAGTACAGGCGCCAGGAAAAGGTGCCCAAGACAGCGCATATTGAGGTGTTCCGGGATGGAAAAATATTGCTGTTTGACTATGAAAACCGGGATCCACTGCTTCATAATGCGGCAGTGAAGGAAATTCAGATATAATAAAGAAAGGGTGTAACTGTTCGGCTGGCCGTATTGACATGGCGTATATTTGTAGTCTGTAAAGTGCCGGATGGTTATGAGAGGTTAAAAATTATGGGAATGTTTGATCCAAAGAAAAGAAAACTTGTAACTGCGATCATTGCTGTTATTCTTGTTCTGGCAATGGTAGTTCCTGCTGTCCTCTCTCTTCTTCTGTAGGGAAAAGAGAAAATGAGGCTTGGAAAAGCGGCTATGGAAGCACTGCAGGCTGAAATCAGCGGGCTTCTTACGCCTGGAAACGAACTGGTGGTGGCTGGAGCCATTGCTCTTTACGGCACAGCGCAGATTGCAAGGGAAAAACATGAGATTTTAAGAGAGCATTTTTCAGAAGGTTTTTTACGGGAGGCAGAGAATCTGAGAACCCTTTACGGGACTGCGGATGAGATAAATGTAAAAGAGGCTGGCGCTACCGCTTTTTATGCAATGGGTGAGGGTGGTTTTCTGAGTGCTCTGTGGAAGATGGCGGAGGCTTCCCAGGTGGGACTGGAAATGGATTTTTCCAAGGTACCCATACGCCAGGAGACAATTGAAATTTGTGAAATCTTTGACATTAATCCTTATAAGCTGAATTCGGAAGGGGCTGTTCTGATCGGTATTCCGGCAGGAGAAGCATTGGTGCAGGAGCTTCGCAGAATGGGCATGATGGCTGCTGTGATTGGACAGACGAATGCTGGAAATGACAGAATGCTTTACTACAATGGGAATGGCAGGTATCTGGAGCGGCCGGCTAAAGACGAGATATATAAGATATTGCCTTAAAATCGAAATAAAACTGCTGTAATTACAGGAGAGTATAAAAACTATGGGAACATTAAACATTGTACTTCATGAGCCGGAGATTCCGGCGAACACAGGAAATATAGGACGTACCTGCGTGGCTACAGGAACCAGGCTCCATCTGATCGAGCCGTTGGGATTTTCATTAAGTGAGAAAGCACTGAAACGTGCCGGAATGGACTACTGGAAAGATCTGGATGTAACTACTTATCTGGATTATGAAGATTTTCTGGAGAGAAATCCTGGAGCGAAGATTTATTATGCGACTACGAAAGCACCTCAGACTTATGCGGATGTGAAGTATGAGGACGACTGCTTTATCATGTTTGGCAAGGAGAGCGCTGGAATCCCGGAAGAGATTCTCCGTGACAATCAGGAGACTTGCGTAAGGATTCCTATGCTGGGAGAAACAAGATCCCTGAATCTGAGTAATTCGGTTGCCATTATTCTTTATGAAGCCTTTCGTCAGCATGACTTTGCCCATTTGAAACTGGATGGGCATCTGCGCAAATATGACTGGAAATAGTAAAAGACCTGGAGCTTTTTTCAAACACGCTCCAGGTCTTCGTTTATAAAAAGAATTGCTGAATAATTTATTTTGCTTTCTTTAAAGTAAAAATGAATTCTGTTCCAACACCTTCCGTGCTGATCACATTAATATTCTGATTATGAGCTTTGATGATCTCTTTCACAATAGAAAGCCCAAGTCCTGTACCTTTCCGGTCTTTTCCGCGGGAGGTATCTGTCTTGTAAAATCTGTCCCACACCTTGGACAGGCTGTCCTTGGGGATTCCTACTCCGTGATCCTTCACAGAAACGAAAACCTTATCATTTTTTACGGATGTTTCAATGTTGATCGAGGAATTGTCATTACTGAATTTGATTGCATTGTCCAATAAATTGTACAGTACCTGCTGGATCTGTTCCATATCTGCCTCTACGAACAGCTCTCTTCCGGAAAGCAGCAGTTCCAGGTCAATATTCTTTTTGGAACAGATTACCTCAAACGTATTGGCAGTATTTTTGATCACATCATTAATATCAAATTTGCGGATATTCATCATCCGTTTCCGTTCATCCAGATCATTCAGCACCAGAAGGCTCCGCGTCAGTTTTTCCAGACGGTCAGCTTCATGGGAAATGATATTTAAATATTTGTCCTGCAATTCCGGGGGGATGGTGCCATCCAGAATTGCCTCCACATATCCTTTGATGGAAGTCAGAGGAGAGCGGAAATCGTGGGAAACATTGGCAATAAAGGTGCGCTGGTATTCTCCGTTCTGGTTGATCCTGTCTGCCATGTAGTTCAGAGTTTTGGCAAGATAGCCCATTTCGTCCTCGGATTTCACTGGAATGCGATAACTCAGATCTCCGTTGGCATATTCGGAAGCCCCCTTGATGATCTGCTGCATTGGAGTATGGATCCATTTCTGATAGCAGAGAAGGAGCAGTCCGCACAAGGCATACACGGCAAAAAAAACCATCTGAAGAATTCCAAGAAGACCGCTTCGTTTCTGATAAAGCTGCTGCATGTCATAATGGTAGGTAACATAGCCTTCTGTTACACCGGAATTTTCCACCGATATCATCACATTAAGATGGGGACTGGAAAAATAGCCATAAAAATTACTGATCTGATATTGGGTATTAAGCCAGAAGTCCAGATCAGAATAGGGAATGGAAATTGTGTTTGCAGCAGAGAATTTTTCAGAGGATGTTCCATTCTCTGGGATTTTATCTGTTTCTGAAGTCTGAACTTCAGAATCGGCAGTGGATTTCGCAGAACTGACGTTATATTCCAGATTTGAGGACTGCACGATCACATGGAAATTTTTATCCAGGATCAGTATCCCGGCTTCCTCTCCGGAAGCCAGAATATCCATAATCTTTTCCAGTCCTTTGCTATCATTGTCTGCAACTTGCTGTACAGTGACAGCATCAGAAGCAAATCGTACAGCACTGTCATACAGCCTTGCGCCAACTTCTTCTTCCAGATAGGTTTCCACGAAATGAGAGCCACCTGCTGTAGCGAAAAGGAAGCCTACAATTCCAATGAAAATATAACTGCAGATCAGTTTGCTGTGAACCGTTTTTCTCATTCGCTTTTTACCTCAAACTTGTATCCGATTCCCCAGACTGTAGAAATAGACCAGTTCGGATGATCTTTGATTTTTTCGCGCAGACGTTTAATGTGAACGTCTACAGTTCTGGTATCGCCAATATATTCGTAGCCCCAGATGTGGTCCAGTAGCTGCTCTCTGGTGAATACCTGATTGGGTGAGGAAGCAAGGAAATAGAGAAGCTCCAGCTCCTTAGGCGGCATGTCTACCTGTTTTCCCATATAAGTAACGGAATAGTTGGTAAGGTTGACAATAAGATCCGGATAAGTGGCACATTTCTCATCGCTTACAACTGCAGCCTGTTTGGGCTGGAAACGGCGTAGAACTGCACGGACACGGGCAACCAGTTCTTTTGAATCAAAAGGCTTGATAATGTAGTCGTCGGCGCCAAGCTCCAGGCCAAGTACCTTGTCAAAGGTTTCTCCTTTTGCGGAAAGCATAATGATCGGCACGTCTGAGGTGTGGCGGATCTCACGGCAGACCTGATAGCCGTCAATACCTGGAAGCATCAGATCCAGAAGAATCAGGTTCGGGCGAAAAGTCTGAAATTCTTTTAAAGCCAGCTCGCCATCGTTTACAATTTTTGTTTCGAAACATTCTTTGGTAAGATACAGAGAAATCAGCTCTGCAATATTGTTGTCATCATCGACAATGAGGATTTTCTGTTTAGCAACCATAGTTTCTCCTTATAAAATATAGTTATTTCTTAAATTCTACAATGGTAACACCAGCATCTCCTTCGCCAAATTCAGCCAGGTGGAAATCAGCCACATGCTTCTGGCGGCGGAGATAATTGTGTACTCCTTTTCGAAGGGCACCGGTACCTTTACCATGTACGATACGCACGCTCTTTAAGTGTGCCAGATAAGCGTCATCCAGATATTTATCCAGTTCTGCCACAGCCTCATCTACAGTTTTTCCAAGAAGATTGATTTCAGTGGAAACACTGGTAGACTTGGACATGCGGATCTTGCCTGCTCCTGTTCTGGAAAGTCCAGGAGTGTTGATAACTGGTTCGTCAACAAGCTCCAGGTCAGAAATATGAACCTTGGAACGGATGATACCCATCTGTACAAAAAGGAAGCCTTTGGAATCGGGATGACTGCTGACTGTTCCTTTCAGATTCATACTCAGTACCTGAACGGTATCTCCAAGGGAAAGATCCTTAGGCTTCAGCTCTTTTTTCGGTTTCTTTACGGTGGTGTTCATGGACATGCCCTTTTCGGCTTTGTTCATGCGGTTTCTAAGATTCTGGCGTTCTTTTTCAATGGCAGCAGTGTCCACGTGATCTTTCTGGAATTTGTGGAACATTTTCATGGTCTGATCTGCGTATTCCTTAGCATCTGCAAGAATCTTACGGGCTTCTTCGTTGGCTTCGCGCAAGATCCGCTCTTTACGCTCGTCCAGCTTCTCCTGCTTGGACTCTAACTCCTGTTTCAAGGAAGCAATCTGGGTTTTGTAACGCTCTGCTTCCTGACGCTCGTTTTCGATGATCACGCGGCTGTTTTCCAGGGAGGTAAGTACATCCTCGAAGGACTCGTCCTTCTGGCTGATCTGATCTTTGGCGCGCTCAATGATAAAGTCCGGAAGTCCAAGTTTGGAAGAAATCGCAAAGGCATTACTCTTTCCAGGAACACCGATGAGCAGACGGTAAGTAGGACGCAGGGTTTCCACATTAAACTCACAGCAGGCATTTTCAACGCCGTCAGTGGACAGGGCATAAACTTTCAGTTCACTGTAATGGGTGGTTGCCATAGTGCGGATGCCCTGTTCATGCAGGAAGGACAAAATGGAGATGGCAAGTGCCGCTCCTTCTGTCGGGTCGGTACCAGCGCCAAGCTCATCAAAAAGCACCAGAGAGTCCTGATCTGCTTTTTTCAGGAAAGACACTACGTTGGTCATATGTGAGGAAAAGGTACTGAGAGACTGCTCGATGCTCTGCTCGTCCCCGATATCTGCGTAAACCTCACGGAAAACAGAAAGCTCGGAGCGGTCCAGGGCTGGAATGTGAAGTCCCGCCTGTCCCATCAGGGTCAGAAGCCCAACTGTTTTAAGGGAAACGGTTTTACCACCAGTATTTGGTCCGGTTACAACAAGGAGGTCGAAGTCTTCTCCAAGACGGATGTCAATGGGAACGGCTTTTTTTCTGGGAATGAGCGGGTGGCGTGCCTGTTTCAGGTGAATGCGTTTCTCTGTATTGAAAATGGGTTCTGTGGCATTCATATCCAGTGCAAGTCCTGCTCTGGCAAAAATGAAATCCAGCTGGATCATAATGTCAAGGTCTGCGCGAATGGCGTCCACATTCTGGGCGGTCTGTTCACTTAAGGTAGCGAGAACTGCCTCAATCTCTTTCTGTTCTTGAAGCTCCAGCTCGCGGATGTCGTTGTTTAGTTTGACAATCGCCAGAGGCTCAATGAATAAAGTGGAGCCGGTGGAAGACTGGTCGTGGATCATACCTGGAACCTGACCTTTGTATTCGGCTTTTACCGGGATACAGTAGCGGCCGTTTCGCATGGTGATAACGGAGTCCTGAAGGTAATTGCGGGCGCTGCCGTTTACCAGAGAGGCCAGCTGGGTGTGGATGCGGTCATTGGCAACTTTCATGCTGCGGCGTACATGCATCAGACCGGCACTGGCGTCGTCACTGATTTCGTCCTGGGAAATGATGCAGCGGCGGATTTCGGCTGAGAGGGGAGTCAATGGCTCCAAACTCTCAAACATGCCGTCCAGAGAGTCTTCTCTTGCATCTCCGCGCTCATTTCGGGAGTAGGCTTTGACACGGTTGGTATTTTCCAGAAGTCCGGCAATGGCAAGGAGTTCGGAAATTCCAAGGGAACTTCCGATTTCCAGACGTTTCAGTGAGCCGCGCACGTCTTTTACGCTTCCAAAGGAGATGTTTCCTTTCTGGAAAAGGCGTGTGAGGGCGTCTCTGGTCTGGGTCTGCATATGACGGATTTCGTAAACATCTTCAGAGGGCAGGAGGTGCCTGCACAGGTCTTTCCCCATCTGGGAAGAAGCCTTCTCTGTCAGTTGGTCGATAATCTTGTAGTATTCAAGTGATTTTAAAGCTTTTGGATTCATAATATCTCCTATAAATCAATTGCTATTTAATGTGTTGGTCGTTATTCCGGACGCGATTTCACAATGTATATTCACCGCCGCGCGTCGCAACGTTCCGGCAAGCTAATGACTAACTACGACTAAGACGCTCAGGAGAGCCTTCGCGCCTAAGTCTCCGTAAGTCATGGATCTCGCCTCCACTAAAACCGCTCCTGAAATGCGCGGCTTGCGAATATACATTGCAAAATCGCTGGTTACTGGAAAGGGAAGAAAGAAACAGTAACGACAACAACGGGGGATGGGGGGAAGTAGTTGGTATCCCGCAACTTTATTGTTTTTTGCAAATCTATCGTTGCCAAGAAAGTGTAGGGAAGCCAGTCACTCACCCTCACCCCTGTTGAAAGTTCCTATGTACAAATAAGTCCCAGCCAGTACACAGCATTCGGGCAATGGTTATTGCTCTAGCGAGCCATTTCAAGCGCGGTTTTAGCGTAGGCGAAATCCACTGCTTACGGAGACTTAATCGTGAAGGCTCTCCTGAACGATTTAGTCGCAGTTAGCAGTTAGTTCGCTGGAGCGTTGCGCCGGCGAGTGAGCAATAACCATTGTCCGAGTGCGTCCGCCTTGAACAACTTTCAACACACTAAATAGCAAATTTGTAAACAATAATTACTGTACACCTTATTGTACATGATTTTCAAGGACTTGAAAAGGAAAAAGTGGGGAGAAATTCATAAAATGTTCATAAATATTTGTTATGATACAAAAGATTGTAATGTCTGGGAAAACGGACGTGTCTTTTTTAGAAAGGGAAGGAAATTATGCGTTTTTTAAATGAGTTGCATGAAGGCGACCGGATCAGTGGCATTTATCTGTGTAAGCAGAAGCAGCCGGCTGTGACCAAGAACGGAAAGCCTTATGAGAATATTATACTCCAGGATAAGACTGGAATGATGGATGGAAAGATCTGGGATCCGAATTCTCTTGGGATTGATGATTTTGACGCACTGGATTACATTGAAGTCATGGGAGACGTGACCAGCTTTGCAGGAGCTATGCAGCTGAATATCAAGCGTGTGCGCAAAGCAGGCGAGGGTGAGTACAATCCGGCAGATTATCTTCCGGTAAGTGAGAACAGCACGGATGATATGTATACCCAGCTGGTTGCCATGATCGGCACTGTGAAGAATACCTATCTGAATACACTTTTGAAGAAACTGTTTATAGAGGATAAAGAATTTTTGAAATCTTTCGAGGAGCATTCCGCAGCCAAAACCGTACATCATGGCTTTATAGGCGGGCTGATGGAGCATACTTTAAGTGTTGCCAGGCTTTGTGATTATATGGCATCTGCTTATCCGGTGATCAGGCGAGATATGCTGATCACAGCAGCACTTCTTCATGATGTAGGAAAAACAAGAGAACTTTCTTCTTTTCCACTGAATGATTATACAGATGAGGGACAGCTTCTGGGACATATTATAATCGGAGCACAGATGATTCATGATCTGATTAAGGAGATACCGGACTTTCCACTGGATCTGGAGAACCAGCTGGTACATTGTATTCTGGCACATCATGGCGAACTTGAGTACGGTTCCCCTAAGAAACCGGCTATGGTAGAGGCAGTTGCTTTGAATCTTGCAGATAATACAGATGCCCGCATGGAGACTCTTACCGAGATTTTTGCAGCAGATAAGAGCAAGAAAGAATGGCTTGGATTTAACAGAATATTTGAATCTAACTTAAGAAAGACAGGAGAATGGTAATCTTTATGGAGTATCGTAAGAATGATATTGTTACGTTAAAGATTGAAGATTGCGGAATTGACGGTGAAGGTATCGGAAAGGCTGATGGCTTCACCGTTTTTGTCAAAGATGCAGTAATCGGAGACACAGTCCGCGCAAAGATCATGAAAGCGAAGAAAAATTACGGTTACGGAAGATTGGAGGAGATTATCACTCCATCTCCTGACCGTGTGGAGCCGAAGTGTCAGTTTGCAAGACAGTGCGGAGGCTGTCAGCTGCAGGCCCTTTCTTATGAGAAGCAGCTGGAATTTAAGACTTCCAAAGTCAGGGGACATTTGGAGCGGATTGGCGGCTTTACAGATATTCCTATGGAGAAAATCCTGGGAATGGACCAGCCTTTCCACTATAGAAATAAAGCGCAGTTTCCAGTTGGAAAGTCAAAAGACGGCAGAATTATTACCGGATTTTATGCCGGCCGTACCCACAGTATTATTGAGAACCGGGACTGTGCTCTTGGGGTAACACGGAATAAGGAGGTTTTGGACCGTGTGATTGCGCATATGGAGAAGTTCCATATTCAGCCGTATGATGAGAACACTGGCAAGGGTTTAGTGCGCCATGTGCTGATCCGATATGGCTTTTTTACGGACGAGATGATGGTCTGTCTGATCATTAACGGGGAGAAGCTTCCTGGCGAAGAGGCTCTGGTGAAATCCCTTCGTCAGATTCCGGAGACTGTCAGTGTGATGGTAAATGTGAATAAGAAGCGAAATAATGTGATCCTTGGGGAAAAGGTGCGGCTGCTCTGGGGACAGCCATACATTACAGACAAGATCGGAGAGATTTCCTATCAGATTTCGCCGCTGTCCTTTTTTCAGGTAAATCCTTACCAGACAGGGCGTCTTTATGGAAAAGCACTGGAATATGCACAACTTTCCGGAAATGAGACTGTGTGGGATCTTTACTGCGGAATTGGAACAATTTCTCTGTTTCTTGCACAGAAGGCAAAGATGGTAAGGGGCGTGGAGATCATTCCTGCTGCCATTGAGAATGCTAAAGAGAATGCATGTCTGAACGGATTTGATAATACGGAATTTTTTGTGGGAAAAGCGGAGGAAGTGCTTCCAGAGCAGTTTGCACGCACTGGTGAGCGTGCTGACGTGATTGTAGTAGACCCGCCGAGAAAAGGCTGCGACGAGACCTTGCTTTCTACCATTATCAAAATGCAGCCCGACCGGGTAGTTTACGTAAGCTGCGACAGCGCAACTCTGGCACGGGATTTGAAGTATCTTTGTGAAAGAGGCTACGAATTGAAGAAAGTCTGCCCGGTTGATATGTTCCCGAATACGGTGTCGGTGGAGACGGTTGTTCTTTTGTCCCAACTGAAACAAAAGCCGGATGATTACATTAATGTCACGATTGAACTTGATGATATGGATATAACATCTGCAGAGACTAAGGCTACATATGATGAGATAAAGAAATATGTGGCTGAACATAATGCCGGCATGAAGGTTTCCAATCTGTATATCTCACAGGTAAAGAGAAAATGCGGAATTGAGGTTGGAAAGAATTATAATTTACCTAAAAATGAAGATAGCAGGCAACCGCAGTGTCCAGAAGATAAAGAGAGTGCAATTGTGGAGGCATTGAAGCATTTTAAGATGAATAGTTAATAAAGAGAGGTGCAGATGCTATGCCAGGTATACTCGTGGTTGAAGATGATGAAAATTTAAATCGTGGAATTACATTCTCACTGAAAAAATCCGGATATGAGGTTTTTTCAGCAGAATCAGTGAAAAAAGCGAAAAGAATTGCAAGTGATAATAATGTGGATGTTACCATTTGTGATGTGAATCTTCCGGATGGGAATGGACTGGAATTTGTAAGGTGGATGAGATGCAATTATAATACATACATTATTTGTCTTACAGCACTAGATCAGGAGATGGATCAGGTTATGGGATATGAAGCAGGGGCGGATGATTATATTACAAAGCCGTTTAGTCTTTCGGTACTTCTTTTGAAAATAGAAGCATATTTCCGTCGCAGACAGGAGAAAACGGAAGCTGGAAAGATGATTTCGGGAGATATCGTATTTATCGCAGGAGAAATGAAAGTTCTGATAAAGAGTCGTGAAATCAGTCTGACAAAAACGGAGTTGAAAATGCTGACTTTTTTTCTTCAGAATCCGAAACAGATTCTTTCAAAAACACAAATATTGGAAAATGTGTTTGATCTGGAAGGGGATTTTGTGGATGAAAATACAATCGCTGTCAATATCAGAAGACTCCGTGAGAAAATTGAAGACAATCCGGCTGCACCGGTCTATATAAAGAATATCAGAGGTCTTGGGTATATATGGAATCAGGAGGTAAGGCAGTGACAAAGAGATATCACAGGAAACTCACATCAGCCTTGTCTTTGGTATTGCCGGTCATATTAGTGTTTGCAATATTAAATTGCTTTACCACGTATGTGTTTTATGAAGATTATAAATATAAAATGAATCTTATGACAGAGATTGCTGCAAAGGAAGAATTTTCCGGGCTGGATGCTGTTTCGGAATTGCTTAAGGATAAGGATATTGAAACTAACGAACAGGGAAGGCGATTATTGGAGCAATATGGATACTGGGGGAATAAAGGGAATGCATTTTATTCGCAATTCCGACATCAGGTTATGGTGACCGGTGCTGTAAGCACTGTGATATGCGTGCTTCTTTTGACTTTTTTATTTTATTGGAAGAAAAAAGAAGATGCGAATCATCAGAAAATTTTAGACCAGTTGGAAGAAATTCTGATCAGATTCCGTGAAAATAAATTTGATGATTTACTGAAAACGGAAAATCATGCAGAACTGGAAAAATTGAATGACCAGCTTGAAGCAATCGGACATCATATTCAGTTGATAAAGGAAGAAGCAAGGGCAGAAAAGGAGAACACGAAAGAAATGGTTTCTGATATTTCTCACCAGTTAAAGACACCGGTTGCAGCTTTGGATACATGTTTTAGTGTGCTGATGCAGAATGACTTAAGTGCCACAGAACAGGAGGAGTTTCGTATCCGTTGTCGGAGTGCTCTGGATGGACTGGAGACATTATTGCAGTCGCTTCTTGAAATATCCAAGATGGAAACTGGACTGATTCAGATTAATAAGAAAAAACTTCCGCTTATGGATACTGTCATATCTGCTGTGAATCGCACTTATCCTAAAGCGGATGAGAAAGAAATTGAATTCGTTTTTGACTATGAAAAAGAGTTGGAAACATGCACGATTATGCAGGATAAAAGGTGGCTTGGTGAAGCTGTGATCAACGTTCTGGATAATGCGGTCAAGTACAGTCCGTGTGGTTCAAAAATATTTATCCGGTTACAAAAAAGAAACGATCTTGTAAGAATGGAAATTGAGGATCAGGGAATTGGTATTCCGCAGAATGAGTATCACAAAATTTTTCAACGATTTTACAGAGGAAGTTCCAAGGAGGTCATGGAAAAGAGTGGTACAGGAATCGGACTTTTTCTATCGAGAGAAATTATCGAAAAACACGCAGGTACGATTACGGTAACCTCCGGCAAAAAGAAAAAAGGAAGCACGTTTGTGATTCAATTACCATATGTTGGTTAAATTTTAAGTGAGCAGAAATCTTACAATTCTGTAAGACTTCTGCTCGTTTTTTGAAAGTGAAATGAAAGATTGCCCTGATACAATTTGGATGTAGGATGAAAAGGAGGCAACACATGAGTGTGATATTAGAAACCAAGCAGCTTTGTAAGTTTTATGGCGCAGGTGAGAATCAAGTCAAAGCGGTCAATCAGGTGGACATTCAGATTGAGCAGGGAGAATTTGTCGCAATTGTTGGAAAGTCAGGTTCCGGTAAAAGTACATTACTTCATATGCTTGGAGGGCTAGACACCCCGACAAAAGGCAGTGTTACTTTAGCAGGGAAAGATTTATACAGGATGAAGGAAGATGCCCTTGCTGTTTTCCGCAGAAGAAAAATCGGATTTGTTTTTCAGGCATTTAATCTGGTTTCATCTGTTAATGTCTGGGAAAATATTGTACTGCCACTGGGGCTGGATGGAAGAAAAGTGGATGAAGCGTATGTAAATGATATTATTGCAACTCTGGGGATTGAAAACCGGATTTATAATCTGCCAAATCAGTTATCCGGAGGACAGCAGCAGAGAGTAGCAATTGCAAGAGCACTGGTGAATCGTCCGGAAATTATATTTGCAGATGAGCCGACAGGAAATCTTGATTCTAAGACCAGTGATGAGGTAATCGCTCTGCTTAAGATGACAGCAAAAAAATATGGACAGACAATTGTAATGATTACCCATGATGACGAAATTGCACAGGTCGCTGACCGTATTCTGGTGATTGAGGACGGACAGGTGGTGGATTTCAGATGAAGACAATAAGCAGGATTGCATATAGCAATGACAAAAAGAACAAGACAAGAAGTATACTGATTATGATGTCCATATGTCTGACTACGATGCTGCTTGTGATTATCAGTACTGTGGGAAATGGAATGATCCGTTTGCAGAAAAGTCAGGCGGCAAGCTCATATGGAAGCAATTATGGCCTGTTTATCGCCGCAGATGGTACGCAATTAAAAGAAGTGGAACGCAGAGCTGAGATATCTGATATCGGCATCATGTGTACGGAGGGCATCCTGAAAGGAAATGAAAATGGCGGCTTTGTCAGTGCGGATGAAACGGTCAGGAAAATGCTTCCCTATAATCAGGAATATGTGTTGAAGGAAGGTACCTATCCGGAAAAGGCGCAGGAAATTGCCGCAGGACGCGCTTTCTTTGATGCAGTGGGATACCATGATGTAAAGGTCGGAGACATCGTAACATTGGAGTACCGTTCCGGCATGCAGTCGGAATACGCACCGGTGGAATTTACTGTCAGCGGGATTTTATATGACCGGGATGAATATACCATCGAGGCTTCCTATGTTGTATTCGGTTCGCAGGATTTTTATAATGAGCGTGTTGCGGAGGGTGACAGGCAATATAATATCTATTTTACCTTGAGCGATTCTGCAAATGTATCTATGAATAATGTTGCGCCTGTTATAAAAGAAATCGCGGATTCCTGCGGCATTGACCAGAAAAACGTGATCATCAATGACCTCTACCTGCAGTGGGTATTGCAGCCGAGCTATGAAATGATTGTGGTTTGTGGAACCCTGATCCTCGGAATCGTGCTGTTTTCCGTTGTGGTCATTTATAATATCTTCCAGGTCGGGATCGCCCAGAAGGTTCAGGAGTACGGAAAAATCAAGGCGCTGGGTGCAACCAGAAAGCAGATGAAGCAGTTGATCTTTCGTGAGGGCATTCTTCTGGCGGTTCTTTCGATACCGCTGGGGCTGCTGTTTGGTTTCCTGATTGCAAAAGTCAGTTTCAACTGGCTGGTGGAGCAGGGAAATCTGGTATCGTCCGGAATCAAGAACCATCAGGTGCCTCTGTTTTCACTAACAATTATGCTCATCTGCATTTTTGTATCGTTTCTTACGGTCGTTTTGGCTCTGCGCAAACCCATGAAAATTGTTTCCCGGATTTCACCAATCGAAGCGACACGGTATCTTGACGGCTCCAAAACGCAAAAACAGGGCAGACGAAAAGGCAGAAAAGATGTCACCGTTTTCTCCATGGCAATGGCAAATGTGACAGGCAATCCGAAAAGAACCATTGCTACGATTCTTACCATGGGGCTTTCCTGTGTATTGTTTGTAATTATCTCTAATTATGTTGGGAATATTGACCCGGAGTACGAGGCGCGGATTGCAATCAACCATGGACAATTTGAGTTGCAGCTGGATTATTCCCAGAATTATGATGAAGCCTATTCGGAGAATAATCTGGACACAATCCTACAGAACAACCCACTGAATGATTCATTGATTAAAGAAATCAAATCCATCCCCGGTGTAACGGATGTACTGACGAGAGAAATCGTCTCTGCAGATCTGAACGGAACAAAATTTCCGGTTGCAATCGTAAATCAAGAGGATTTTGAAATGATGCGCGGGGATGGCGATATCGGTTCCATGGACTATGCACAGGCTGTCAAAAACGGGGATGTTTTCTTTGGCTGGTCCATGTGGATGGAAGCTGACGGGTATTCTGCGGGTGCACCGATTACATTCAACTTTGATAACGGAAGCGGAACCTATACCTATCATGGGAAAATCGCAGGCTCCTTTGTAAGCGCGGACACTTATCTGGTCATTCCGGAAGAAGTATACCGCTCTGTAGATCCGAAAGGGACATCTTATGGATACCTGTGGGTGGATTGTGCTAAAAAAGATGTGGCATCTGTAGAGCAAAGCCTGAATGACCTGCTCTCCGATACTTCTCATATCAAGCTGAACACCTATCACGCAGAATTGCAAACTGCAGAATACGCAAGCCGTATGATGAAGCTTGGCTGCTATCTGTTCATGGCAATTGTCGGTCTCATTGGGTTTATGAATCTGGCAAACACCATGATCATCAATATCACCACGAAGAAGCAGGAATATGGTGTATTACAGGCTGTGGGTATGACAAATAAACAATTAAATTTATGCCTGCAGTTACAGGGACTGATTTTTACGGTTGGCACCATATGTGTAGCACTTATCGTTGGTCTGCCACTTGGCTATGCGCTCTTTGCCTATGCAAAGCATAATGGAATATTTGGAATGAATGTCTATCATGTTCCAATTACACCAATTCTTGCTATGATTTTGCTGGTCAGTCTTTTGCAGATTGTGCTTTCCCTCGTTTTAAGCAGTAATCTGAAAAAGGAAACGCTGGTAGAAAGAATAAGGTATCAGGGATAGCAAGTAATATGTAATGAACTAGGTCTTAACGAAGAGGAGAAATAGATAACTTCCATTTTGTATGCTATCAAGGCTGTCCTGAAATATTTTGCGATGATCTAAGAATATCGCTGATTTCAAGGAGGAATAACACATGAAAAGCACATTTGAAAAAATAGGTGGAACCTACACACTGGGAGCAGACGGAATTTACTATCCGAATCTTGTCAGTACAGATGAAGAACCGCATTATGGGAAATATGGAATGATTCGGAAAACGTATCTGAAAGAGCATCGTCCGGCAATGTATTCTCTGTATATGTTGGAAGACAGATTAACAGAACATCTGAATGCTGTGGACGATGAAGCACAGGAGAGGATGGATATTCTGGTGCGTCAGATGATGGAGAAGCAAGGCGTTACGGAAGAATTGAAAGCTCGTGATCAGATGGTGTGGGTTGGAGCTGTAAATAATATCCGGAATGCAGCAGAAGAGATTGTGTTAAAAGAACTGATTTACAGGTAAACAAAGAGCTGAACAAGTAGGACGAAAAATCCTGTTTGTTCAGCTTTTGTGTTTATAAGGGGCCAAAGAAGCAAATTACAATTCTATAGAAAGTGATCTTTTCTAAGTTTCGGAAGGCTGGTTTTTTCCGTCATAGTTATAAGTTGCCGATTTAATTATTCCATAGTATGGCTTAAAAAATATTCGAATATAACTTTATAGAAATAATCATAATGGGGAGATTATTTGATGAATTATGTGCTAATATTCTGCAATTCTACTGCTGGTCGATTGATTTATGCACACTCTCATTATAATATGTGTGCAGGAGGTGGATATATGTATCAGATTAGTAATGAAAAATTCGGTTTATTTGTAACCGAATTAAGAAAGGAAAAGAATTTAACTCAAAAGGATTTGGCTGAAAAATTATATGTATCAGATAAAACAGTTAGCAAATGGGAACGTGGTCTTAGTATGCCCAATGTCGTATTACTCATACCAATAGCTGATATATTAGATGTTACCGTTACAGAATTGTTACGTGGAGAAAAAATAGATACACAGAAAAATATTGAAAAAAAAGAAATCGAGGAATTGGTGGTAGGCTCTCTCGATATGGCTGTTAGGGATTCTATTCACCAGCATAGAAAAAACTGGATATTAGCATATTTGTTATGTTTTTTTATATCTATTACAGAAATTATTATGTTAGTTGTATCTGAAAGTTCGTTAGCTGAGATGAAAGGGGATATATTGCTGGTTACAGGGGGAATGCTTTTATTTGGTGCATGGTTTTGTTTCTTTGCAAAAGACATATTACCAACATATTATGATGCCAATAAGATAAATTATGTTTCACAAGGAATTTTTAGAATACATCTAGTTGGTTTATCTTTTAACAATGGAAATTGGATATACATCTGCACAACTTTAAAAATATGGACACTTGCAACGGTTGTTCTATATCCTCTTGCAGGTATTATAATAATCAATTGTTTCAATATAGCTTTATGGGATATTTTGAATAAAATTTTCTTAATTATGATATTAGGTGGTATGGTAGTTTCGATTTACATTATTGGGAAAAAATACGAATAATTAAATTACCTGTTATCGTTGTGGATAGTACTAATTTACAACATTCTTCATGGGAAATATGGAATGATGCAGAAGAGTGGTTCTGTTTCATAGGCTTTGATTCCGGTTGGCGTGACGGTGTTTGCTGTTTTCATATTGCCATAGCCATGATCTACAGCGATGATTTTTGTGTTTCTGAGTTCTCGCATAAAAAATACCTCCGTTTTCGTATTGATTGATTCAGCAGGCTGTACCGGTGTGGTACTGCTTTGCTGTGAGATAAGCATACGAAAATCGGAGGGAACAGTAACTATTTCTGAATGCAGCAAATTTTTATTATAGAACATTACTTTACAAGAAGAATAAAAAAGCATATAATTCTTTTATAATATATTTAATAAAAGAGGGTAAGAAAACGGAAAATAAAGATAAAAAAAATATAACAAGAAAAAAAATAATTAATTATGTTCTAAACAATCATGTTACATCCAAGGCAGAAATCGCAAAAGAGTTAAACTTGAGTATGCCGACTGTGTTAGCAAATGTGAATGACTTGTTAGAAAAAAGGGTGTTGGAAGAAACTGGGGAATATGCTTCAACCGGTGGAAGGAAGGCAAAAAGTATAGGGATTAATAAGTCATACTGTCATGCAATGGGAATTTTGATTACAGCGAATCATATAGAAATGGTATTAGTAAATCTTGGAGATGAGATTATAAAAAAAGATCGCATCCGTTTAAAATTTACGGCTGAATTATCTTATTGTACAGAGGTGGCACAAAAGGTCAAAACTTTTCTGGAAGGCGAAGTAGCGAAGGACACGCTACTTGGGATTGGAGTGGCGATTCCAGGAATTATTGATCAGAAAGAACGGATTGTTTTAAAATCCCATGCTTTAGGTATAGAGAATTATAGTCTGCGCTTTTTAGAGCAGGCTCTGGAAATTCCAGCATATTTTGAAAACGATGCTAATGCTGCAATGCTTGCAGAAAAAAAGCAAAAGTATCCAAATGCGATATATCTGTCTTTGAACCACACATTAGGAGGTGCATTCTGCATAGATGGAAAGCTGTTTCGAGGGCAGAACCAGAAAGCAGGGGAGTTTGGTCACATGATACTCGTTCCCGGCGGAAGAAAGTGTTATTGTGGTAAATCAGGATGTGCAGATGCATATTGTGCTGCAAGTGTACTGACACAAGATAACAGGCAGTCACTGGATGCATTTATGGAAAAAATTGAAAGTGGTGATGAAAAAAATTTGCAGACATGGAATGAGTATTTGGATCATCTTGCTGTTTTGATATCAAATCTGCGGATGGCATATGATATGGACATCATACTAGGAGGTGATGTGGGAGGCATATTGTCAGATTATATGATACCACTGGGCGAAAAAGTGATGGCATATAATGGCTTTGAGCATGATGTTTCATACTTGAAAAATTGTTCGTATAAGAAAGAAGCGTCGGCTGTTGGAGCCGCGAAATACTTTTTTACAAAACATATGGTAGAATTGTAATTTTTTTGAACGCAGATAAGCAGTCCACCGCATCTGGTGCGTAGGGAATTAAGCGTTGGGTAAGGGGATGTTTAGTCTGTTGGAGTTAAAAACTCCCACTGACAGGTTGCAAAGCGAATGCGATGTCCGATTTATATGTGTGAAAAACGAGAAGTTGTGTAAAATTAGAAAAAGATATTATAGTAAAAAACGGAAAGAAAACAGTAACTACGGTTTCCTTTCCGTTTTTTTGCATGTTAATTGTGAAAAATATACAAAAAATATATTTTGAAATTATGAAATATATAAAAATATGAAAAAACATATTGACAAATTGTGTTTATAGGACAATAATATAATTACTTTAATAAAACGTTTTATAAAACGTATAATAATATAAAAAAGGAGGAAACAACTATGTTACAACAGGTAATGACAAATCCAGGAGAAATTATTTTCAGAGAGGTTCCGGTTCCGGAGGTAAAGGAAAATCAGGTTTTGGTAAAGATTATGAATATTGGTGTTTGTGGATCAGATATTCATGTTTATCATGGAAAACATCCGTTTACAAAATATCCGGTAACACAAGGACATGAGGTTTCCGGTGAGATTACAGAATTTGGAAAAAATGTCACAGAGTTTCATGTGGGACAGAAGGTGACGATAGAGCCTCAGGTATATTGTGGACATTGCTATCCATGTCGTCATGGAAAGTATAATCTCTGTGAGGAATTAAAAGTAATGGGATTTCAGACGACAGGAACAGCATCTGAGTATTTTGCAGTGGATGCATCTAAAGTAACACCTATTCCAGAAGATATGTCCTATGAAGAAGGCGCTATGATTGAACCTCTTGCTGTGGCAGTTCATGGTGTAAAACAGATAGGTGATGTGGCTGGCATGAATATTGCAGTTCTTGGAGCAGGACCGATTGGAAATCTCGTGGCACAGGCAGCAAAAGGAATGGGGGCAGCGAAAGTGATGATCACAGATATCAGTGATCTTAGACTGGCAAAGGCAAAAGAATGTGGAATTGATGTGTGTGTGAATACCAAAAATAAAGACTTCAGTGCGGCAATGCTCGAAGCATTTGGACCGGACAAGGCGGATGTGATCTACGACTGTGCCGGAAACAATATCACAATGGGACAGGCAATTAAATATGCAAGAAAAGGAAGCACGATTGTACTGGTGGCTGTTTTTGCAGGAATGGCAGAAGTAGATCTTGCAGTGGCAAATGACCACGAACTTGACATTAAGAGCACGATGATGTACCGCCATGATGATTATATAGATGGAATCAGATTGGTAAATGAGGGCAAAGTTCATTTGAAACCGCTCATCTCAAAGACATTTGCTTTTAAAGATTATCTGAAAGCATACCAGTATATTGATGATAACCGCGAGACAACGATGAAAGTAATTATCAACGTCAGTGAAAAGTAAGGAGTTCGTATGGAAAATAAATATGGAATTGTCGGAGTTGCCCATGTCGGGCTTCCGACAAACGATTTACAGAAAACAGTTGAGTTTTATAAGAGTCTTGGATTTGAAGTGATTATGCAGTCTTATAATGAAAAAGCAGGGGAAAAAGTGGCATTTTTACAGATAAAAAATTACTGTATAGAGACTTTTGAAAATGGGCAGGCGGCAATGTCAGACGGTGCATACCAACATGTTGCACTTGATGTGGAAGACATTGAAAGTATGTATCAGAAAATCTGCAATGAAAAATACACAATTATTACAGACGGAATCGAAGAACTACCATTTTGGGAAAATGGTGTGAAGTATTTTATGATTAAGGGACCAAATGAGGAAAGAATAGAGTTCTGTCAGAAACTCTGATAAAAATAGGAGAGACATATGGGAAGCGAAAACAAAAATGGAAAAGTACCGCTGATCAGTAAGATTGCATATGGGTTTGGTGATGTTGGATGTAATTTCAGCTGGATGTTCGTCAGTAATTTTCTGATGATATTTTATACAGACGTGTTCGGAATCAGTATGGCGGCTGTGTCAGCACTTATGCTTTTTTCAAGATTCTGGGATGCAATCAATGATCCAATCGTCGGGGGACTTACAGATAAAACAAAATCGAGATGGGGACGGTACCGTCCATGGCTGTTAGTAGCGGCACCAATCACAGCGATTCTTCTTGTTATGACATTCTGGGCAAGACCCGACTGGCCGCAGAATGGAAAGATCATTTATATGGTAATTACATATTGTCTGCTGGTTTTGGGGTATACCTGTGTGAATATTCCATATGGAACCTTGTGTGGTGCTATGACACAGGATATTGATGAACGTGCAAAAATAAATACATCCCGTTCGGTTGCAGCGATGATTGCAATTGGTGTGATAAATATTATCACAGTTCCACTGCTCAGCAAATTCGGCAGTCATAGTGCAAAGACAGGATATCTGACGGTTGCGGT
The DNA here is from genome assembly GCF_039841815.1 of Ruminococcus sp. 1001136sp1. Lineage (NCBI taxonomy): Bacteria > Bacillati > Bacillota > Clostridia > Eubacteriales > Oscillospiraceae > Ruminococcus > Ruminococcus sp. 1001136sp1. Next base: position 58,071 of record NZ_JBDPGY010000005.1, read on the forward strand.
CATATATGGATGTATTTTTACAGCCTGTCATTTCTTCTGCTTTGCGAAGACGAAAGAGGCAGTGCTTACTCCGGAAAAAGAAAAAATTTCTGTAAAGATACAATTGAAAGCAGTCATGCAGAACAGACCATATCTTCTTGCATTGGCAGGACAGATATTATTTGGATTTACACTGTATGGTAGAAACGCAGATATTCTGTATTACTTTACATATGTGGAAGGGAATGCCTCCTACTACACAACTTATTCGATGTGTATCATTATTCCTTCTATCATCGGGGCAGCCTGTTTTCAACCATTATTCCGCAAGTTAAATAACAAAGGAAGAACAGCATCTCTCTTTGCTTTATTTACAGGAATTTTCATGTTGACTATGTTTTTCTTCAATGCCAAAGAATCACCGGCTATTTTTTATGCATTATCTGGTCTCACACAGTTTTTTTTCTCTGGATTTAATACCGCAATCTATGCAATTATTCCAGACTGTGTGGAATATGGGGAGTGGAAAACCGGACTTAGAAATGATGGTTTTCAGTATGCATTTATTTCACTTGGAAATAAAGTCGGAATGGCAGTTGGAACAGCACTTTTAGCAGGATTACTTGGAAAATATGGTTATATTGCAAATCAGAAACAAAATGCAATTGTACTTTCAATTATGAAACATGCATTTACGACGATTCCAGGTGCACTGTGGATTGTGACTGCGGTTGTATTATTTTTCTACCGGTTAAATAAAAAACGTTATAACGAGATTGTGGAAGAACTGAAAAATGGAAGAAAAAGTTGATATCGTGGCATTGGGAGAATTGCTGATTGATTTTACGGAAGCAGGACACAGTCAGGATGGGAGAAAATTGTTCGAACAGAATCCCGGCGGTGCTCCGGCAAATCTTCTAACCGTTGCAAGCCACTTTGGGTATCGCACATCTTTTTCAATCAGATCTAAGATATTTCCTATTGTTTGAAATAGCTTTTTGTAATAATCTACTTCCATTCCATGCATTAAACATATGGGCTAATTTTCTCTGGTTGGATGGCTTGGAATAGTAAGCGGATATTTTAGGACTGATTTTAGTCTGACCAGTCATCCAGCGGCAAACCAGACCATTATCCATAGAAAAATCCTGATTTGCCGGATCATCCATAAAATCTTCAAATAATTCGTATAAAAAATCAGGCTGACTCATTTGATTACTTTCGCTGATATGGTTTTTTAAACAAGTGCTAATAGAAGAAAAATCGCATTGATTCAATAGAAATTCCCCTTTCGTAGTTAAGATTGAGTATATCTATCATAACACGAACATATATTCGATTCAAGAAAATGCGGATATTTTTAAAGTGATTGTGTCAATTTACAATCAATTTCTATTCAATGTGGTTTTCCAGCAGGTTCTGTAAAATAAGCTCAGATCAAAACAATGACGGGAGGAGCTTATGCAACAGAATATTGAATTTGAGCGGTGCATTGATTTTCTGGTACGGATGATCGATAAATACGGTAATGAAGTCCTCCGGGACACTTCAAGGGATATTTCAAGGTATGCCGTTTGCCGTTATTACATTGACGGAAAAAAGACGCAGAGGTATAATAAAAAGGAGTTTACGGTCTTTTCACTATTAAAGTGGAGAGAGCGCATGAAATATAAAAGGATGAGGAAAAAATGAAAACCAAATACGAATTCAGAGACATTCTTCCAGAGGAGTTAGATCAGGTGATTCAGATCGAGCAGATCTGTTTTCCGCCAAATGAGGCCTGCTCTGCCAAGAGTATGAGAGAACGAGTGGCAAATGCAACCGAGACATTTATGGTTGCAGTGGATAAAGAAACAGGTAAAGTTGCCGGCTTTCTCAATGGGGTGGCAACAGACGAAGCAGTCTTTCGTGATGAATTTTTTACGGATAGTACTCTTCACAACCCGGAAGGAAAGAACGTTATGCTCCTTGGGCTTGATGTTCTTCCGGAGTATCGCCACCAGGGGCTTGCCCGTGAAATCATGACACAATATGTGGAAAGAGAACAAAAAAGAGGACGCGAATGCCTGTACCTGACCTGTCTGGATAACAAAGTAGAGATGTACAAAAAAATGGACTACACCGACAACGGAATTTCCGGTTCCGCTTGGGGCGGGGAAGAATGGCATGATATGAGCAGGAAAATCAGATGATCCGGCTTCAGGATATTGCGGATATGGCGGGAGTGAGCAGGACTACCGTATCAAATGTAATAAATGGCAATACGAAAAGAGTTTCCCAGAAAACCATTGATAAAATAACGGCAATCCTGAAAGAACAGAATTATGTTCCGCATATGGGTTCCGTTATGCTGTCCGGACATGGTTCCAGGATCATAGGCGTGGTACTTGGTTTTGCCCAGGCTCATGGAATGTACTCCCTGCAGGACTCCTTTGTAGGAGAACTGGTAGGAACCATTCAGATGGAAGCTGAAATGAAAGGATACTATGTCATGCTGATCGGAGGGGAGAATATCCAGAACGTGGTGGATATTGCTTCCAGATGGAATGTAGAAGGACTGATCATTCTGGGATATAATGATGAAAAATATCGGAAATTGTCCAGAAAGCTGAATAAGAAAATGGTTCTCATAGATGCCTATCCCGCAGGAGAATATTTTTTCCAGAATGTGGGAGTGGATGATTATTCAGGCGGCTATCAGATTGGAAGTTACCTCTGTTCCTGCGGTTTTGACAAAGCTTTGTTTCTTGCAGAAACAGATATTGACAGTGATTACAGCCGTTGGATGGGCTTTAAGCAGGCTATGGAAAAAGAAGGAAAATTCTGTAGCCGCACTCGTCTGATCGTGATCCCGGGGGAAAGAAACCGCCGTATCCAGAAATATAAAGAACTTCTTCCGCGTTTTCTGCAGGTAAAAGCAGTGGCATTTTCCTCAGATTATGCAGCAATTGAGGCCATGAACTTTTTGTCAGATCATGGAATTAAGGTTCCGGAACAGGTATCTGTTACCGGCTTCGACGACAGTATCTATGCCAGAATGGTCCGTCCAAGACTTACAACAGTTCATCAGGATGTAGGTCAGAAGGCACATTTGGCGTTCAGCCGCCTGCTTCGGATGGTTGCCGGGGAGCAGTTAAAAGAGTTTAATATAAAAAGTCCGGTGTACCTTGTAAAAAGAGATTCTGTGAAAATATGAACAGATCGTTCAAAAGAATTTGAAGAGAAGACAGTCAGGCTATAGAGCCTGTTTGAAAAATCATTCCCGCAATCTGCACGCCCCACTTTGCGGGAGATTTCACCCGAATTCGGTTGCCGTAGCCCGCTACGGTGCCCTCATCCGGGCGAAATCTCCCACAAATTGTGACGCACATCTTGCAGAAAGCCTTTTTCAAACACGCTCTGGAGCCTGACTGTTTTTTTCGTAACAGAAGCTTACGTTTGGATTCCCTGTTACATAAAGAAAACAATTTGCATGAAATCCCTGCTATCAGGGGAAATTATAAGACAGGGGGGACAATCTAAGAACTCATGAATCTTCATGATATAAAACTATACAATATGCACAAAATACAAAATAAAAGTTTGTCTACAATTTAAGTTTCTCGAGAAACCTGTTGATTTTGCTGGAAAGTTACGATATTATGAAGCCACCGAAAGGAAAGCAGGACAGACGTGTCCGGAAAAGCTTTCAAATAAACAAGTGCTGCGCAGCCTTCATTGAGTAAAATAATGGAGGAAAGAAAGATGAACAAGAAACTTATTTGCACATTAATGGCAGGTACATTGCTGGTTGGTACAGTTACCGGCTGCGGCAGTTCCTCTGAGGGAGATTCTTCTGCAAAAGGAACGGAACTGGAGCTTTTTTCCAGCAAGGCAGAAAACAAGGATATTCTTCAGAAGCTGGTAGACAAATTTAATGAGACACATGAGGACGTGACAATCAAGATCACAGCTCCGGCAGATGCAGGAACTGTATTAAAGACCAGAATGGCGAAGAATGATATGCCGGATATCGTTGCAATGGGCGGTGACAATAACTACACAGAGGTAGAAAGTGCCGGAATGCTGGTGGACTTAAGCAGCGAGGATTACATTTCCAATATTCAGGAATCCTACCTTCAGATGGTATATGATGTAAATAAGGATAAAGAAGAGAAAGCATATGGCGTTCCGTATGCAACAAACGCTTCCGGTGTCATTTATAACGTTGACAAATTCAAAGAATATGGCATTGAGATTCCAAAAACATGGGACGAATTCATTGATGTACTCGAGAAACTTCAGGATGCAGGTGAACAGCCACTTCTTATGACATACAAAGATGCATGGACAAGTAACTGCCCATGGAACAGTATTGCATCTGACCTTGCTCCGGAGAGCTTCAATGATGACCGTAAAGCCGGCAAGACCACATTCGTTGGAACACACGAGGAAATTGCAGAAAAATATATGAAGCTTCTTGACTATGCTCAGGATGATTTTATGGGACTTACCTATGATGATGGAAATAAAGCTTTTGCAAATGGCGAAGCAGCCATGATCATCAATGGAAACTGGGCAATCAACCAGTACAAAAATGCAAATGCAGATATCAATGTGGATATGTTTGCACTCCCGGCTTCCAATGAGAAATCCCAGAACTATGTAACCTCTGGTGTAGATGTACTTCTTGGTGTATGCAAAGACAGTGCAAATGAAGAAGTGGCAAAAGAATTTGTATCCTTTATGCTTGAGCCGGAAAATGCAAAAATGTACATTGATGATCAGTTTGCTTTCTCAGCTGTAAAAGGTGTAGAGCAGGAGAATGAGACAGTGGCAGGTGTGAAAGAAGATATTGCAGCTGGAAAGGTTGCAAACTTCCCAGATCATTACTATCCATCCGGATTTGATATGTCCGCACTTCTGACCGAAATGTGCCTGAACTACATAAACGGAATGGACAACGAGGAGAACATAAATCAGTTCCTTGCACAGTGCGATGAGAAATATGACATTGCAAATGTAGACTGATCTATGTGACTGATGGAAAATACAGGCGAAAGGTGAAGAACGTGAACTGTCACCTTTTGATCCGTATGAATTGTAAGGCTGCTGGCCACTGAGTGAACAGCAGCCTTGTAAGAAAATAAGGGAGGATTCCATGAAGAATAAAGCCCCACGGAAAAAACCTGCTGTTAACCGGGTTTACTACATTTATGTAGGAATTCTTGCAGTTCTGTTTTTCACTTTCCACACCATTCCATTCTTAAAAGGTGTTATGTACAGTTTTACAGACTGGAGAGGATATGGAGAGTGGAATTTTGTAGGACTTCGAAATTATATCCATATGTTTTCTGATGTGGATACAGGAAATGCATATTTGTTTACATTCAAATTTGCGGTGATCACTACTATTCTGGTAAACGTGATCAGTCTGATCCTGGCCTGTGCATTAAATGCAAAGATCAAGTTTAAAAACACAATCAAAGCTTTTTATTTCCTTCCATATATGCTGGGAAGTCTGATCGTAGGATTTATTTTCAACTATATTTTTGCGAACCTGATTCCACAGCTGGGAAAAGGCCTTGGAATCAAAGCTTTAAGTGTAAATATTCTTGGAACCAATCATGCTATCTGGGGAATTGTTGCGGTATCCTTATGGATCGGATGCGCTTTTAACACCTTGATCTACATTGCAGGACTTCAGTCCATTGACACAGATGTATATGAGGCTGCTGACCTGGATGGAGCGACCGGCTTAAAAAGATTCAGCAAAATCACGTTCCCTCTGCTGGCACCATCTTTTACCATCAATATGGTACTTTCCGCAAAGGGTTATCTGATGGTTTACGATCAGATCATGGCTATGACAGATGGCGGTCCTGGAACCAGCACAACATCTATTGCAGTATTGATCTACAAAAAGGGCTTCGGAGGCGGACAGTTCGCTTATCAGTCAGCCAATGCGGTTATGCTTTTTGTTGTAGTAGTACTGATTTCCGTATTCCAGCTGCGTGTACTTGAGAAGAGGGAGGAAAAATTAGGATGAAACAGAATACAGTGAAAGTAAAAGAGCGTTACAACTGGCCTGTTACGATCCTTCTGATCATTGGAATCGTACTTGTCATCCTGCTGCCTCTTTATATGGCACTGATGATTGCCATCAAGGATCCAACAGATATGAACAACATTCTGGCACTGCCAAGAAAAATCAGACTTCAGAACTTTGCAGATGCCTGGGTAATGACAAATTTTCCAAGAAAGTTTCTTAATACAGCATTTATCACAGTGGTGAATCTGATTTTTACACTGATCACAAACTCTTTTGCCGCTTATGCCATCACAAGAAACCGTAAAAAGAGCAAATTCTTTTCCCTCATGTATTATTACTTTATCAGTGCCATGTTTATACCGTTCCAGGTAATCATGCTTCCGCTGGTTGTGCAGGCAAATGCTTTTCACCTGGATAATATTTTCGGAATTACATTCCTGTACATTATTTTCGGTCTTCCTATGAATACGTTCCTTTATACAGGGGCAGTAAAGGCAATCCCGGAGGCACTTGACGAAGCAGCCATGATTGACGGGGCAAATCCGATTCAGATTTTTTCCAGGATCATTTTCCCGGTTCTGAAGCCTACCACAGCTACAGTAGCAATTCTTTCCTTCATGTGGACCTGGAATGACTTTACCATGCCATTGGTACTGTTAAGTGATGAAAGCCAACAGACACTGCAGCTTGCCCAGTATGTATTTAAAAAACAGTTTTCTGTTGATTATAATCTGGCATTTGCTTCTTATCTGCTTGTTCTGCTTCCAGTGCTGATCGTGTATATTTTCTGTCAGAAATGGATCATGAATGGTGTAGTAGCCGGTGCAGTAAAATAGAGAAAACAAATACGCGCCATGGGAATATTTCACTGCGGTCATGTACCGGGCAAGAATATTCTGTGGGAAAATAAATATAGAATATCAGGAGGACAGCCAGGAAATGAAGAAGAACTGGTGGAAAGAAAGTATTGTATACCAAATCTATCCAAAAAGCTTCAATGACAGCAATGGGGATGGAATTGGTGATATCAGAGGAATTATAGAGAAACTTGATTATCTGAAGGAACTTGGGGTAAATGTTCTGTGGATCTCACCTATGCTGGAGTCCCCACAGGATGACAATGGCTATGATATTTCAGATTATCGCAGAATTTACAAAGATTACGGAACCATGCAGGATTACGAGGAACTGCTTTTTCAGGCGCATGAGCGTGGAATCAAGGTGCTGATGGACCTGGTTGTAAATCATACTTCAGACGAACATCAGTGGTTCCTGGAGAGCAAAAAGTCCAAGGATAATCCGTACCGTGACTATTATATCTGGAAAAATCCGGTAAACGGAAAAGAGCCAAATAACTGGGGCGGTGCATTCGGCGGTTCTGCATGGGAATACGACAATGAGACACAGATGTATTACCTGCACCTGTTTTCCAAAAAACAGCCGGATCTGAACTGGGAAAATGAGAAAGTGCGCCAGGAAGTTTACGATATGATGAAATTCTGGTGTGACAAGGGAATCGACGGCTTCCGTATGGATGTGATCAGTATGATTTCAAAGGATCAGGCTTTCCCGGATGGAGAAGTGAAAAGCGGCCTGTATGGAGATTTCGGTCCATACAGCGTTCACGGTCCGCGGGTCCATGAATTTTTACAGGAAATGAACCGTGAGGTATTGTCCAAATATGATATCATGACAGTTGGGGAAACTTCTGGTGTTACCATTGAAGAGGCACAGAAATATGCCGGGGAAGACAGTGGCGAGCTGAATATGGTGTTCCAGTTTGAACATGTAGAAGATGCTTCTCCGCATGCGGAGTTTGGCAAATGGACCACTGACAGATATGACTTTAAGGCTTTCAAAAAGACGATGATCAAATGGCAGGAGGAACTTCAGGGAAAAGCATGGAACAGTCTTTTCCTGGGAAATCATGATCAGCCAAGAAGCGTTTCCAGATTTGGAAATGACAATCCGGCATACCGAGAGACTTCTGCAAAAATGCTGGCAACCTGTCTTCATATGATGCAGGGAACCCCTTATGTATACCAGGGAGAAGAGCTTGGCATGACAAACGCATATTTCCATAAGCTGGAAGATTATAAGGATATTGAGAGCATTCAGTATTATACAGAGCTGACAGATGCAGGGCTGATGGAGCCGGATTACATGATGAAATGTCTGATGCTCAGAAGCCGTGATAATGCAAGAACACCTATGCAGTGGGACGGTTCAGAAAAAGCAGGTTTTACAGATGGGGAGCCGTGGATTAAAATAAATCCGAACTGTAAAGAAATCAATGCAGCCAGTCAGTTGGATGATCCGGATTCCATTTTCCATTATTATCAGAAACTGATCGCTCTTCGCAAGGAGAAAGATATTATTGTGTACGGTGAGTTTGAACCTCTTTGCCGTGAGGATGATCAGATTTTCGCATATACAAGAAAGCTGGATGAGGAAAGACTTCTTACAGTCTGCAATTTCAGTGAGCAGTCTGCAGAATTTGAAGTTCCTGCAGAATTTGAAGGTTCCCGGTGCCTGATTACAAACCTTGACCGAAAAGTATTTGCGGGTAAGGTCGTGCTGAAACCTTATGAGGCATTTGTGTTATATAAATAAACAGGTTACTGGACGCGAAGCAGACAGCAGCAAAAACAGACTGAAAGGGGCAAAATTTCTTGCCCCTTTTTATGAAAGACGAGGAAGAATGTTATGATCAGAAAGTTCAGATACGGCGCTCCTTTTAATACGGAGGCGCTGACAGAGGAGATTGAGACAGCGGATGGTGCTTTTCCGTATGGGAAGATCAGCCTGGAGAGTGGCTTTGATTTTACCTATGTGATGGATGAGGAGGATATTGTCTACGGGCTTGGAGAGGCCAACCGTGGAATCAACAAAAGAGGTTACTGCTACATCAGCAATTGTACCGATGATCCAAACCACACGGAGGACAAACGCTCCCTGTATGGTGCCCACAACCTTATTATCGTAAGTGGAAAGACAACCTTCGGTCTATTTTTCGATTATCCGTCTGAACTGACCTTTGACATTGGGTACACCAGAATGGATACCCTGAAGGTGACATGTGCAGATGCAGATCTGGATGTGTATGTGATCGGGGGTGAGTCTGCTTATGACATTGTAAAGCAGTTCCGCCATGTGATCGGACGTAGCTATATTCCCCCGAAATTTGCATTTGGTTTCGGACAGAGCAGATGGGGATATACCACCAAGGAGGATTTTCGCAAGGTGGCAGCAGGATACCGTGAGAATCACATTCCCCTGGACATGATCTACATGGATATTGATTATATGGATTCCTACAAGGACTTTACGTTGAATCCGGAGAATTTCCCTGATTTCCCGGATTTTGTAAAAGAGATGAAAGACCAGGAGCTACGCCTGATCCCTATTATTGATGCTGGTGTAAAAGTGGAAAGCGGCTATGAGGTTTACGAGGAAGGTGTGGAAAAAAGATACTTCTGCCAGCGGGAGGACGGAAGTGATTTTGTGGCAGCCGTATGGCCGGGGGATACTCATTTCCCGGATTTTCTGAACAAGGATGCCAGAAAGTGGTTTGGAGACAAATACAGCTTCCTTATTAGACAGGGGATTGAAGGCTTCTGGAACGATATGAATGAGCCTGCTATTTTCTATTCCTCAGAGGGAATGGAAGAGGCGAAGAAACTTGCCGGAGAGTTTTCCCAGGATAAAGACGGTAAGATCCACATTTGGAAAATGCAGGGCGAGCTAAACGGACTCGCAAACAACCCAGAAGATTACCGCAGATTTTATCATAATGTGGATGGCAAAAAGATCCGTCACGACAAGGTACATAACCTGTTTGGCTACAATATGACAAGAGCAGCAGGCGAAGCATTCGACCGCATTGATCCGGAGAAGCGTTTCCTGATGTTTTCCCGTTCCTCCTATATTGGAATGCACCGTTACGGCGGAATCTGGATGGGAGACAATAAATCCTGGTGGTCACACATTCTTCTGAACCTGAAAATGCTGCCGTCTCTGAATATGTGCGGATTCCTTTACACAGGAGCAGATCTTGGCGGATTTGGCGCGGATGCAACAAGAGACCTGGTGCTTCGCCATATGGCACTTGGGGTATTTACTCCGCTTATGCGTAACCATTCCGCAATCGGAACAAGAGAGCAAGAGTGCTATCAGTTTGAGAATGTTGAGGATTTCCGAAATGTGGTAAATACGAGATACCGCCTTGTTCCGTATCTGTACAGCGAATACATGAAGGCCGCTTTAAACGATGATATGTATTTCAAACCACTTGGCTTTGTTTATCCGGATGATAAGATGGCAATCCGGGTGGAAGACCAGCTGATCCTTGGAAATGAGATTATGATCGCACCGGTTTACGAGCAGAACGCAAGAGGGCGTTATGTTTACCTTCCGGAAGAAATGAGGTTTGTGAAATTTCTGACAGACGGAAGTATTTCTGAGGAGATTCTGGAAAAGGGCGTTCATTATGTGGAGGTTGCCTTAAATGAAGTGCCTCTGTTTATCCGGAGTGGTAAGTGTATTCCGGTTGCAGAGGCTGCGGAGTGTGTGAAGGATATTGATACTTCCAAACTCACTATGCTGGGATATGAAGGCAGCAGTTATACTTTGTACGAGGATGATGGCGTGCATAAGGAGTACGATAAGGCTGAGAATTATAGAAAATTAGAAAAATAACAGAATGAAAAGATCCCTTGAAAGTCTTTGGAAATTTCACGACGAGGTTTAAAAGATTTTTTAAACAGGATCCAGAAGACAGAAAATCGGAGCTGGCCATCAATTTCCAGCTCCGATTTTTTCAGATACCATATCGATAAACCACACCAACAGAATCAATCCCAGCATGATTGCACCAGCTTTTTCCCAGGCATATTGATTCATGGAAAAAATAAGGGGCGCTCCGATTCCGCCTGCGCCTACCAGACCGAGAACGGAAGCTTCACGGATGTTTACATCAAACCGGTAGAGGATGATAGAGGTGAAAACAGGCTTCAGCTGCGGCAGGACACTGTGGCAGATGGCGGGAAGAGGACGGACCCCCATGGCCAGCAGCGCATGATAGGGACGAGGGTCCAGGGCATCTAGTGCTTCTGTAAATCTTTTGGTGAGAAGTCCGATACTGCATACGGCCAATGTCAGCACTCCTGTGAAAGCTCCTGGCCCGGATACCCGGATGAAAATCAGTCCATACACCAGAAAAGGCACCGAACGGATTACCATGATCACCAGGTTAAAAAGAAAGGACACAGGAGCAGGTACGAAACGTTTGGTATTTAGAAAAGCCAGCGGTGCAGATACAATGGCTCCGATTACCGTTCCAATAAAAGCAATGCACACTGTTTCCAGTAAAAGATACCCAAGCCCATCTTTTTCAGCCGAGAAAAAGAAGCTCCAGTCTGGCTGCAGAAAGCCAGCAAACATATTTCGCAAAGTCTGTGGACTGGTTCTGGAAAAATCCGGCAGGGAAAGGGTAAACGTGCAGATCAGAAACAGGGCAGCCAGAAACAGAAGCAGCAGTCTGGCCTGCTCTTTTTTTATTGTGCGCTCTTTTCGTATCAAGGCGGCCAGATACCGACTGAAATATTCAATCACACACACTGTTAGAAACAGCATCAGCAGAATGGTCCCCACTTTGTCATACTCCAACCAGGAAATCTTCTCATTGAGAAGCAGTCCGATACCGCCAGCTCCCACATATCCTAAAATGGAGCTGTGCCGTACATTGGTTTCCAACAGGTAAAGTGCATTGGTGAGAAATCCAGGAATGATCTCTGGTAGAATTCCATGGATATAAGCTACATACTTTGAAACACCCATAGCCCGAAGTGCCTGGTAAGCTTTTACATCGGCGGCACTTGCATCCTCGTAGGTAAGTTTTGTCATAATGGCAAAGGTGTACAATGTAATGGCAAAAGTACCTGCAAAAGTTCCAAGCCCGAAAAGAAAGGTAGCAGTAAGCGCCAGAATCAAGGCTGGAAAAGAACGGAGAATCTGGATTACAATTCTAAGTATCCGTCGTATTACAGCTGGAAATCCTAAGTTTGCAGCGCCAAAAGGCGAGAGTACAAGGGCAAAAAAGATGCCAAGTACCGTTCCGGTAACAGACATCTGAATGGTGTAAAAAAGCGGTAGCAGGATCTTCTGAATATAGGAAAAATCTGGCGGGATCATATCCACGACCAAGTCGGTGAGGTGGCTCCTTCGTTTCCAGAAAGTTACAAGGTCACAGTCTGTGAAATTTGCTGCAAGGAAAAACAAAATCAGAAAAGAAATTGGAACAGCAAATTTTGCCACAATGGAATTTTTGCTTATTTTGTTATCATTCATAAGCGACACCTCGCTTATTCTCTATCTGAGTATCATTTTTGTTATAAATTTGTGTAGTGATAGAATCAGTCAGATCAGCAGTCTTACCGTCAAATACAACCTTGCCATCTTTCAGACCAATAAGTCGGTCGGAGAACTCCTGGGAGAATTCCAGATTATGGCTGTTCATTAAAATGGTGACACCATCAGTCGCATGAATACTCTTCAGCAACCCTAGAATCTGTCTCCCGGTAACTGGATCAAGAGACGCCACCGGTTCATCTGCCAGCAGGATCGCCGGGTGCCGCATAAGTGCTCTTGCAATTGCCACCCTTTGCTTTTGTCCGCCAGACAGATTCTTAATCGGTTCCTCTGCCTTTTCCAGAAGTCCAACCCGATCCAGCAGTTTCAGAGCTTCTTCTTTACGTGTTTTTCCATAAAGTCCAAACACGCCCTGGAAAAATCCCATATCCGGAAGTCCGGCAGTCAGCACATTCTTCAGACAGGTAGAATTCTCCACCAGACAAAAGTCCTGATAAATGGTTGCGATGGATTTTTGCAGTTCACGTTTTTTCCTTCCTTTTAGAGAATCAAAGCGCTTATCATCCAGAAGCACCTGTCCGCCAGTGCACTCCATCATTCCATTGAGAATGCGAAAGAGCGTTGTCTTCCCCGCCCCCGAAGGCCCGATCACCGAGACAAATTCCCCCTGTGAGACGGAGAAATCCACATCTGCCAGGGCTTTTGTGCCATTATGAAATTTTTTTGCGATATGCTGAATCTGTAAATTCATAGATAATCCTGCCTTAAATATGATTTCGTTGCTATTTAGTTGATTAAAAGTTCTTCAATGCGGACGCATTTGGACAATGTGTATTACTCACTCGCCGGCGCAACGCTGCAGCGAACTAATCGCTAACTGCGACTAATGCGTTCGGGAGAGCCCTCACGCATAAGTCTCCGTAAGCGCTGGATTTCGCCTACGCTAAGAGCGCGCCTAAAATGGCTCGCTGGAGTAATACACATTTCCCAAATGCTGTGTACGGGCTGGGGCTTGCTGGGTGACAAGAACTTTTAACGAAGGGGGAGGGGGAGTGACTGGCTTCCCTATACTTTCTTGGCAACGATAGATTGGCAAAAAAACAATAAAGCTGCGGGATACCAATTACTTCACCCTCCCCCCGTTGTTGTCGTTACTGTTTCTTTCTTCCCTTTCCAGTAACCAGCGATTTTGCAATGTATATTCGCAAGCCGCGCATTTCAGGAGCGGTTTTAGTGGAGGCAAGATCCATGACTTACGGAGACTTAGGCGCGAAGGCTTTCCTGAGCGTCTTAGTCGTAGTTAGTCATTAGCTTGCCAGAACGCCTGGACGCGCGGCGGTGAATATACATTGTGAAATCGCGTCCGGGATAACGACCAACACATTAAATTGCAATTGCCGGGACCAAAAAGCCCCGGCAACATTTTATTCCATAGATTTCAAGAGCTCCTGCGCCTCGCGCTCGCCATCGTAATTGGAGTCATCACCCCATTCATATCCAACCTGGCTGAACACACTGATAATATCTTTTCCTTCGTCCGTATTCGCAATCTCAATAAAGGAATCTCCAAGCGCCTGGCGGAAATCTTCATCCTGCATAACTTCAGAAGTCTTGCTGTAGGCAATCATATCATTGTAAATCTTATCTGTAACTCCGATCACACCAGTCTGATTTACCATATCATCTGTACCTCCGAAGGTCTCTTTCCATTCCGGTGCGTATTTGGTACGGATGTGGCCATAAGAAACCATCACATCAGCCTGTTCGGAAGCCAGACGTGCAAGAGAAGTGGTATAAGAATCAGACTCCACCGCATTTGCCAGATCGCTGATTCCCTTGCCATATTTCTCGTTCAGCCATAAGCTTGGATAAATATAACCGGAAGCAGAAGTCGGTCCCATAACAGCCCAGGTAGCATCGTTCAGATCATCCCAGGTAAGCTCTTCGCCGTTATTTACCTTTTCCAGTAAAGCCTGTCCCTTTTCGCTTGGACCTGCCAGAATAATAGAACGGTAATAGGTAGACATCTCATCGGTGTTTTCTTCGATTGTACCATCATTCCAATCTTTCGGATCATCAGAATCTTTGTTGATTCCATAGCGAAGGGCGGTAAGAAGAACGTCACAGTCATCAGAGAAAAGTACGTAATTTCCGCCTGAAATAAATCCGATATCTGCGCTTCCAGCACTTAAAGCCTGGCCAACAGCGGTGTAGCTTGTACCTACTGTCATGTCCACGTTCTCCACGTCATACCCCTTGGTGAGCAATGTTTCCTTCAGTAAATCTTCCAGCGGCTCGGTAGCAGTGGTGATGGTGTCGGAATCTGCATATGGGGAAAATGCAATCTTCAGAGAATCAATGGTTTTGGTGTCCTCTGCAAAAACAGTGACAGTGCTCCCAACGGTAAGTCCCAGGCATAATGCCAGGGAAAGTGCGGATACAATGTGTTTCTTCATAGTGAAATACCTCCATGCTTTTGTTTGATCATATAATGTGTTACTGTGCATTTGAAATGTTACGCAAAGCGAATCGCTGCGAATAAAATGGGCAGTAACTTTATTTCTGCTGGAAGTCGGTTATAACGAGAAAATTGCCCAATTTCTTACTATAGAATGTTTGAAAAAATTTTTCTGCAAAGCTGGGAATAGAGATTACAGCAATGGACTCTCAAATATGCCATGGTGAGAAGGGCTCATTATTCATGTAAATAAAAATACATGCCTCCCAGCATGTATCGAAAATGACTTTCGAGCAGATGCTGACAATCCACCTGCAAAAAAACAGGTGAACAGGTTTCGGTCGATCCTAACGGGATCCTCTCAACCCGGACCTACGGGCTCCCTCGCAATCTGGTTTTCGTCATCACAAATTCTGACCGCAGCACAAGGGCGCTCCCCCTGGTGCTGCATTCCGTTAACCGGATAAATTGTATCATACCTGCCCTGGAATTACAATAAAAAATTCTGGCATAGCATTTGTAAAAATGGAGATGGAGATGGAGAAGTTATTGCTTATTCGAAGTTCAATAATATGGAAAAAAAACATGGCAGTTCTCCATCGAAAATAATTGACGTGGTATATGCTTTAGTGAGGGAAAGAAAAATCCCCGTAACAGATCAAATTTAAGGTCTGTTATGGGGATTTATGTGTAGGAATAGTTATAAAAAAGTGTAAAACTCTATAATTTCAATCCGTTATTGTGGAAAGCCTGCAATTATTTAATTGCATCCAACGCATTGGAAATATCCGCGATCAGATCCTCTTTATCCTCAAGACCAAGGCTGATACGGATCAGCTCTGCCGGTACGCCAGCTTCGATAAGCTGCTCGTCTGTCATCTGTCTGTGGGTAGAGGTGGCAGGGTTCAGGCAGCAGGTTCTTGCATCTGCTACGTGAGTCTCAATTGCGCCAAGCTTTAAGTTCTGCATAAAAGTGGAAGCTGCTTCACGGCCGCCCTTCAGACCGAAGGAAACAACACCGCAGCCGCCGTTTGGCAGATATTTCTTCGCTCTGTCATAGTATTTATTAGATGGAAGTCCAGGGTAATTTACGTAAGCTACCTTCGGATGGCTTTCCAGAAATTCTGCTACAGCCTGTCCGTTCTCCACATGCTTCGGCATGCGTACATGCAAGGACTCCAGTCCAAGATTCAGGATGAAAGCACTGTTCGGGGACTGCATGGAACCGAAATCACGCATAAGCTGAGCGGTACATTTCGTGATGAATGCGCCTTCTTTTCCAAATTTCTCAGCATATGTAATTCCGTGATAGCTTTCATCTGGGGTGCAAAGTCCCGGATATCGGTCTTTGTGCGCCATCCAGTCAAAGTGACCGCCATCAATTATAGCACCGCCTAATGCTGCACCATGTCCATCCATGTATTTGGTGGTGGAGTGAGTAACAATGTCAGCCCCCCATTCGATGGGGCGGCAGTTCACTGGTGTAGGAAAGGTATTATCTACTACAAGGGGAACCCCATGTTCGTGAGCAACTTTTGCAAAAAGTTCAATATCCAGGACGGTAAGTGCCGGATTCGCAATGGTTTCGCCGAACATAACCTTGGTATTTGGCTTGAAAGCTGCGTTTAATTCTTCTTCTGTAGCATCAGGGGAAACGAAGGTTGCGGTGATTCCCATTTTGGCCATGGTAACAGAGATCAGGTTGAAGGTTCCGCCGTAAATGGAGGAAGAAGCTACAATATGGTCTCCACACTCGCAGATATTGAATAGTGCCATGAAATTAGCTGCCTGTCCGGAAGAAGTAAGCATAGCTGCGGTTCCACCTTCCATTGATGCAAGCTTGGCTGCTACATGGTCGCAGGTGGGATTCTGAAGACGGGAGTAAAAATAGCCCTCAGCCTCAAGGTCGAAAAGCTTTCCCATATCCTCGCTGGTGTCGTATTTGAATGTTGTTGACTGAATAATCGGGATCTGTCTTGGTTCACCATTGCCAGGTTTATATCCAGCCTGAACACATTTTGTTCCCATTCTGTAATTGTTCATGATGTGCCTCCTCATCTGGTAAAATAAGCTCCCTGTGGAGAAGTGTTCACAGAGAGCGTTCACATAGAGATATAGTATCATTTTTTTATAAAAATAGCAACGGCTTGGTGGAAATTGTGACGAACATCCTGCAGAAAGGGTTACTGTTCACTCCGTTCACAGTAACGCGCTTCGCGATGCACAGAAATCAAGCATTCGCATGATTTCGCGTCGCACTTCTCGGGTTTTCTGTGAACTTTGTTCACAAAAAACATCTCGCGGAACGTTACCAGTGAACAGTAATAGAACGGGTTACTGTGAGCGGTCACTTCTTATTTCGCGAAATATCTTCAATGATCGTGGTATTTATGTCATCTTCATACAGACGCATCTGCACTTGCATAGGTGTGGGATCGTTGGTGAGTTTCATTCTTCCGAAGTGGTTAAAGAAGAACAGGATGCCGAGACCGATACCGATGGAATAGGAGATTTCCAGAACAGTATTGCCGGTTGTGGGCTGTCCGGTGACTTGGGTGTAGATCTGCTCAAATAGAGCGGGGATGTCTACGTCATTGTTAAAGGTCATAATGGAAAAGCCTGCACCGAAAAAGGTGGCGAGGCAGACAAATATGACTTTGCACCATCTTATAACAATATTGACAGTTCCTTCCTTCTGATAGGTGATGATGAAGTTTGGTTCGCCAATATGCGTAATATCAAGATCAGGCTCTTTGAGCTGGATATCATTTATAAGATCCATAACAGAAATCACATACCGGCCTGTCTTGTCCGGATCCAGGTTTGCTACCGGGAGAACCCTTAGGTGATTTAAAATTTTGGAATTGGTGCAGGATAGCTTGGCAATGTCCTGAAGATAGACATGGGGGTGATGAACCTCCACGTTTTCTTCGGTTTGGATGTATAGTGTGTCACTCATGAAATTCACTCCCATTGTAAAAATGTTGGTTTCAGGCAAGGATAAAGTACGTTGTTATTCTTTCATTTTCGGTTTAAAAAACCAGCTTGCCAGATAAGAAAAAATCAGGGCTGCAGAGACACCAGCTGCGCAGGCGGTGAAGCCTCCTGTGAAAAGCCCGATGACACCATCTGTGTCGATGGCTTCTTTCAGACCTTTCCATAGTGTATTCCCGAAACCAAGTAATGGCACAGCAGCACCGGCACCGGCGAAATCAATCAGAGGCTGATAAATGCCTATGGCGCCAAGAATAGAGCCGGTGCATACCAGAAGAACCATGACACGTCCAGGCATAAGTTTGGTTTTATCAAGTAAAATCTGGACAAGGGCGCAGATCAGGCCACCTACCCAGAATGCATTAAAATAGTCCATGAAATCATCTCCTCATAGATACAGAAAAAGATAGTTGGTAGAGACAGATTATAATTAATACAGTACGGCTTATAGGACTGCAATTATACAGGAAGTACGCACAATTATTTAGTTTACTGCTTTTTATCTTTTTTTGAAACATGCTCTAATACTACAGCATGTGCAATCCCCGGAATGGAATCTCCCTCATTAAAACTTGTTTTGGAAAGCAATGCTCCTGTAGGAACAAAGAGCACCTTTTTCCAGGTTCCTTTTGCCAGTTCCGGCAGAATATAAGCAGCCAGCACAGATGCACTGCATCCACAACCACTTCCACCAGAATGAGTATCCTGTGTTTCACCATCAAAGATTAAAAGTCCACAGTCCTGATAAATGGACTCTATATCATATCCTTTTTCTTTTAACAGATCCAGCAGGATCCGTTTTCCAACAGCTCCCAGGTCTCCGGTGAAGATTGCATCATAATCATCAGGTGTTCGGTCAAAGTCACAAAAATTCCGGTAAATGGTATCGCAGGCGGCAGGTGCCATGCATCCACCCATGTTCAGAGAATCCTTAAGTCCAAAGTCAATCAGCTTTCCAGTGGTGAGTCCTGTTATTTGGACACATCCTTCTGCTGAAATTAGCGGATCAGTCTTTTCCGGAATTTCCGGAACAGGCAAAGTTCCGGAGAGAACACAGGCACCGCTCCCGGTAACCGTCCACGTGGCTGAGAGAGGACGCTGGTTTCCGTAAGCCAGAGGAAATCGGAATTCTTTTTCTGCGCTGGCAAAATGGCTGGAAGTGGCACAGAGAATATGTTCTCCGTATCCGGCTGCAACAGACATGGCGCCAAGAGAGAGGGATTCCCCTATGGTGGAGCATGCACCGAAAAGTCCGTAAAATGGGATTCCCATTCCGGCAATTCCAAAGGAAGAGGCGGTAGTCTGAGCCAGAAGATCACCTGCGAAGGTCATGCGGATATCCCCTGGAGTAAGTCCGGCTTTTCCAAGGGCCAATGCGGCTGCTTCTTTTTGCATGGTGCTTTCCGCAGCTTCCCAGGTAGCCTCTCCAAACATAGGTTCTTCGCAGACCAGATCAAATTTGCTTCCAAGAGGTCCTTCCCCTTCCTTTTTTCCAACTACAGAAGCACAGCTTACAACGTAAACCGGATTCTGAAAGCTCATACTGGCAGAACCGGTAAGTCTGGCTGGTGTCTGTGGATTCATGAAATCACCTCCATTATTTTCAGAAGATAGTAGATCACTCCGGCAATCCAGGAACTCATGATTCCGTAAAGGATTACAGGACCTGCAATGGTGAAAATCTTGCAGCCAATTCCAAAGACCTGACCCTCCGTTTTATATTCAATGGCAGGGGCGGCTACGGAATTAGCAAAACCGGTGATTGGAACCAGACTTCCCGCTCCGCCAAATTTTCCAATCTTTGGATAAATATTAAATCCAGTAAGAATAACACTGATGAAAACCAGGGTAACAGAACACCAGGTACCGGCCATATCCTGGTCTAATCCTCTGGATTTTGCAAAATTTGTTATAATCTGCCCAATGACACAGATTACACCGCCTGTGAGAAAAGCCTTTGCCATGTTCATGGGAAGACTGTGGGTAGGGGTGATCTGTTTTACATAGTCGGCGTATTGTTTCTGCTTTGCTTTTGGTATGGAACTGTTCATAAATGCCTCCTGTAGCTATGATGAATGGAATTGCTTGCTTAGAGTACAGTAACCTTTTGGTTTCTATTATTATGTGAAAAAATATGTAAAATATACTTTCTTTTTAGCTGAATTTATACTATCATGATAGTATTGTTATAGTTATTACGGAAGATGATGCTATTGCTCATAAACAGAATGACAGTAGCCTCATATTATAAACCGAAGAAGAGAGGTACCTTATGGGAAAATATTTTATAGGGAAGGGAGTACAGCTCCTTACAGAGGAAACTGAGAATAAGATCAGAATCTATAAGCTGGGACTGCTTCAGCCGGAATTTGGACATATGCCATGCATCAGTGGGAATGCATTCACTTTTCTATTGGCAGAAGAAGGAGAAATACAGTGTCAGATAAATCAGGAAAAAGTAGATCTGGAAGCTGGCGAGGCGTTATTTATCAATGCAGGACAGTCCTATCGTCTGGTCAGAAGTGAGAAGGAAAGCAGCAGTTTTTATATAATTGAGGTGGCTGGAGAGTATCTGGCAGCTGGAGATGAGAGCCTTCAGAATAAATATATTTCACCGGTTGCAGAAGCAGAATCCTTCGCTTATTGCAGGTTTATGCCGTCAGCTGAGGAAGATACAGATGAAGACATTCTTCTTCAGGCACTTCTCGCCGCTGCGCAGACAGCAGAAGGCAGGGATATGGCCTATGAACTGGATATGAAGAGCTGGCTGTTCACTGCATGGGGAAGTCTTTATAAGAAATTTGCCCAGCCGCGTCCGGAATGTAAGAATGCAGTGATCAGAGAACGGGTGAAACTGAATCGTATGACAGGATATCTCACTGAGCATTGTAACGAGAAACTGACTCTTTCTGCTATGGCAGAAGCATGTCAGGTAAGCACTGGTGATTTTTGCCGTTTCTTTAAGAAACATATGGAGATGACTCCATTCGAATATTTGCAGAAATGCAGAATTTGGAACAGTATGGATGCAGTTCTGGAGAAGACAGCTTCCATGGGAGATATTGCAGTGGAAAATGGTTTTGCAGGAGCAAGCTATTTTTCAGAGACTTTCCGAAAAGAGATGGGCTGTTCTCCTGCAGATTATCGGAAATGGTACCGTGACCTGTCAGATGAATGTCCGATAATCACCGGAGAAAATAAAGAAGAAAGCGCCAAGGTGTCAAAGAAGGATAAAAAAGGAAAGTCTGGTAAAAACGTTCCTTCTTATTTATTATAGAAAATTAGCTGCGTTGATTTTTTTACGCAATTCAGGGAAACCACCGTTTATAAAAATAATACAAAGATCCCAAAGCTTTTCCGAAGGCCACTGCGATCACGACCCATCGGATTCCATTGGTCAGTTTGATCCTTCTGGAAAAGATGGGGAAAACATCTGCCATCTCAGCAAGTGCCATGATCCATCCGCCCAGGAAGATACCGGAAAAAAGTCCATAAAGGAGCAGAGTAAAGGTTCCGCCTGGAATGTGCCAGCCATAGAGGAAAAAAAGATTACCACATACAATGCCAAGAAGCGTAATATCTTCATATAACAATATATGTTTTCCTGTATGAGTGATACCGGCATAGCGGGGAACGATGGAAAGACCGATAAGCAGGCCAACTACACCGCCTGCGATGATGATTCCAGAGCAGAAGCCAACTATGGATAGGAAAATTTGCTGGAGCATGGGTGAGATCTCCTTTCACGAAACGAACCTGTCGCTGAGAAAAGTTTGTTGTTTTGCAACTGTCATAACAACATTTAGTATGGAAAGAATCTTGGAAAATATGCGTTTTTTCTGTACATTTGTGAAGTTAAATAGTATAATAAAACGATGCGGCAATGGAAAGAATAGGATTGGCGCAGATATCATTTGATAGAAAAGTTGAGTATAGAAAGATAGAGGATGTAAATCTGTGAATGTAAATTTAAAACAGCGGTTCCAGGAAATTCTGGAAGATAACCGGATACTGGAAGCGGAGCTTATGAGCAGGCATACTACATTCCGAATTGGCGGTCCGGCAGATTTCTTTCTGGTACCGGAGAATGCTGATGAGATTAAGAAAATCATAGCTGTTTGTAAGGAAAAAAATGTTCCGTATTTTATTCTTGGAAATGGAAGCAATCTTCTTGTAAGCGACAAGGGCTATCAGGGAGTAGTAGTGCAGCTGTATAGAAACTTTGGACAGATCAGAGTTGAAGACAGCAGGATCCATGCCCAGGCAGGAGCTCTTTTATCTGGAATTGCTGCAGCTGCAAGAGAGGCATCGCTGACTGGCTTTGAGTTTGCAGGGGGAATTCCGGGAACCTTAGGCGGCGCTGTGGTGATGAATGCAGGAGCGTATGGCGGAGAAATGAAGGATGTTCTGAAAGAAGTCACGGTTCTTACTCCAGAGGGCGGAGTCCTGACCTTGCAGGCAGATGAACTTCACATGGGTTATCGAACCAGTGTGATAAAAGAAGCAGGCTATATTGTTCTGGAAGCTGTCATTTCTCTTGAAAAGGGTGATCAGGAGGAAATTCGCAGCCGTATGCAGGAGCTAGCAGGGATGCGAACCAGCAAGCAGCCACTTTCTTATCCAAGTGCAGGAAGCACTTTCAAACGGCCAGAGGGCTATTTTGCAGGCAAACTGATCATGGACAGCGGATTGCGAGGCTATCAGGTAGGCGGTGCCCAGGTTTCTGAGAAGCATTGCGGTTTCGTGATCAATACAGGAAATGCCACAGCGAAAGATGTTACCACGTTGATGTCTGATGTTCAAAGAATTGTTATGGAGAAATTTGGTGTGAAGCTTGAACCAGAGGTGAAGTTTCTGGGAGAATTCTAGAGCCATGAAGAATCCTTTGGAATGGATTTAAGACACATAAGAGGCAGAAGAGTCCGTTTTACTGCTACTGGTCAGGCCGTGAGCAGTGACACTGTTTTGCCCGGCAGGAGATAAATTATGCGATTTGTAATTGTTACAGGCGTTTCCGGCGCAGGTAAGTCTACTGTGCTGAAAATGCTGGAGGATGCCCACTATTTTTGTGTGGACAATCTTCCTATTCCATTGGTGGAGAAATTTGCTTCCCTGATGCTGGAAGTACATGAAGAAGGAGTCCAGAATGCGGCTCTTGGTATTGATGCCAGAAGCGGTCACTCTCTGGAAGAACTGGCACAGGTTCTGGATCATATGAAAGAAGCTGGATATGATTTTGAGATTCTTTTTATGGATGCAGAAGATTCCGTGCTGGTAAAGCGTTATAAGGAAACCAGACGCAGCCATCCGCTTGCCAGTAACGGCAGGGTAGATGACGGAATCCGTCTGGAACGCCAGAAAATGGATTTTCTTCGTAAGAGAGCTGATTATATTATTGATACCAGTCACCTTCTTACAAGGGAGCTGCGCCAGGAAATTGAGAAGATTTTTGTAAATAATGAAAAATTCTGTAATATGATGGTCACGGTTCTGTCTTTTGGATTTAAGTATGGAATTCCGGCAGATGCAGACCTGGTATTCGATGTGCGTTTTCTTCCGAATCCATATTATGAGGATGAATTACGTCCCCTTACCGGTATGGATGAGAGCGTGTTTAATTATGTAATGGATAATGAGACCGCAAGGATTTTTGCAAATAAACTGGAAGATATGGTGGAGTTCCTGATTCCTAAGTATGCACAGGAAGGTAAAACAAGCCTTGTAATTGCAGTTGGCTGCACAGGGGGCAAGCACCGTTCTGTTACCATTGCAAGGGAGTTGTACAGCCGGATTGCCAGAAATGGTGAATATGGTTTTCGATTGGAGCACAGAGATGTGGATAAAGATCGCCTATTGAAAAAATAGAAAGAGGAGATCGTGGAATGTCTTTTTCAGGGATGGTGAAAGAAGAACTTTCCAGGCATATCGGCTCCGGAAGACACTGCAGGATTGCGGAACTGGCTGCAATCTTTACTTTCTGCGGCAGCCTGGAGGCTGGAACTGATGGGAGAAAATCCCTGCGTATCCAGACAGAAAATGAGGCACTTTCAAGAAAAGGCTTTACATTATTGCAAAAAACATTTAATATAGAGACAGATGTATCAAATTCCCGGATTGACCGTTTCAGAAAGGGAAATCTTTATTGTATTTCCATTATTGATCAGTTTTTAGTAAAGGAAATACTGGATTCTGCCAAGCTGGAATTTTCGGGAGTGAGCGGAGGGATGCCACTTGTATCCAATTCTATTGTATATCAGAGGGATTGCTGCAAAAGGGCGTTTGTACGCGGTGCTTTTCTCTCGGCAGGTTCGATCAGTGATCCTCAGAAGGGATACCATTTCGAAATTGTATGTCCCAGCCAGGAGATCAGCGGGCAGCTGCAGGAAATTATTCACAGCTTTCATATAGATGCTAAGATGGTTCTGCGTAAGAAGTCTTATGTACTCTATGTGAAGGAAGGGGCGCAGATTGTAGACATGCTTGCTATTATGGAAGCAAATGTAGCTCTTATGGATCTGGAGAATATCCGTATCCTGAAAGAGATGCGCAATTCTGTGAATCGGAAGGTAAACTGTGAGACTGCTAATATAAATAAGACGGTTAATGCAGCAGTGAAGCAGATCGAGGATATCAGACTTCTTGAGGAAAAGGTGGGCCTGGAGAGTCTGAATGAAGGACTTGAAGCGATTGCCAGATTGCGGCTGCAGTATCCGGAAGCAACACTTAAAGAACTAGGATTGATGTTGAACCCACAGGTTGGAAAGTCTGGAGTAAATCACCGGCTTCGTAAATTAAGCCTGCTTGCAGATGACCTGAGGGAAAACAAGGAGGAGTTATTATGATTAAAAAACCAATCACCATTCACCTGTCCACAGGGCTTGAAGCCAGACCCGTTGCACAGCTGGTACAGGTGGCAAGTCAGTTCAACAGTGAAATCTACGTAGAAGTAGGTAAGAAGAAAGTAAATGCCAAGAGTATTATGGGTATGATGACACTGGGACTTGACGCCGGTGAGGAGATTACACTTTCTGCTAATGGTGAAGATGAAGAAGCTGCGATGAGCAGTATTGAACAGTATCTGAGCAACCAGTAAAGGCTGCCGTAAAAAGTGAGGATGGTTACCAATGTCTAAGTTTTTAAAATTTATAGTACATTTTGTTGTAATATGTACCATACTTTGTGTGGTTGCATTAGCGGTTCCTCCATTCTTTGGAGTGACGACTGAAATCAGAGACGACTCCACAGTCAAGTCAAATCTGGCAATGGGATCTGTTACATATGCAATTCCGGTTAAAACCGAAGAAGCAGCTCTGGGTACACCGATCCTTGTAAATGATGAGAATGCAGTGTATCGTTATACACTGGCCAGCGCTGATGTCGCAAATGGTACAGGTACTGCTATGGATCCAACTGTTTCTCAGGGACAGCCGATTAATGTGGCAATTGGAAGCTACCTTCCGAAAATTGTTGTAACAATTCCGTTTATCGGATATCTGATGGCAGCTACCAAGAGTATTGAGGGGCTGATTGTTCTTGGACTTACCGTTCTGTTTCTGATTATTCTTTATGTAATCGCAGAACTCTGGAAAAAAGATCAGGATGATTATGACGACTATCCGGAGGATACAGAACCAGGATACGTGAAGAGCCGTAAAGAGCTGAAGAAAGAAGAGAAGCGTAAAGAGCGTGAGTACCGTGATGAAGAGCGTGAGATCAAAGCACAGGGCAAGCGCAGCAAGAAAGAGAAGCGTAAGATCCGTACCGGTGGCTTTGTGGATGAAATCGATGAAGACGATTTTGATGTAGAGGAAGAGGAAGCGCCACAAAGAGCTGTACAGAGTGCTACAAGTGAAGCACATGAACTTCTGAAGAAAGAAGTAGCAGCAGCTACCGCAAAGGACTCCAAACCAGTCAGGAAGTCTGCTAAGCCTGCAACACAGACTAAGAAGGCAGCACCGAAGAAGAAAGCAGCTCCGGAGATTCATGAGGAAGAAGATGATAAACCAGTTGAGATCAAGAAACTGGCAATCCCAAGATATTCACCGGCGCAGCTTGCTGCGAAAGCAAAGAAAGAAGGAGATGCTCCTGACATTGTGAAGGATGAGATAACAAAGGTTACTTTGTTTGATTATTCTGATATCTTTGCTGACGAAGATGAGGACGAAGATGAATACTATGATGATGAAGATTGATTCATTATTATAATAGGAAAGAAGAGGCATTCGATGATGATGCCTCTTCTCTTTTTTTATTAAGGAAAAGACAATGACTTCGCGAGGCTTTAGAACCACTGTATTAAATAATGAAAGCTGATTGTCAGTTGCCAGCAGGAGTATAACGGACAACTATTAGAAGCACTATATAATAGGAAGAAAGAAAAAACTGGAATATACACACTCACATCTTGCAGAAAGCCTTTTTCAGATACACCCTAGATTGTATTTAAAATAATACAAAAAAACATCTGGATTTTTTGAAAAAAACACTTGCAATTTTTAAAACCTTTGTGTATACTAATAACTGCTGTGACATGATAGCAATGAAGCGCGAGGTTGCCGCCGAGTAAGGCGGGTTTTCCGTGGAGCGAATGTCAAGTTAGGAAACTGACGACAAGTCACTGTACAAGTTCAATAGCCATCTTGGGATGGGACGTGTGAGAGAATGTCCGTAGCAGGAAGATGTTTTAGGACACACACGGAGATGTGTACAGTCGCCGCTTGTCGTACTGATAGTGAGTACGAATAGGAGGAGACTTTTTTTATGGCAAATCAGGTAATGAGAATCACATTAAAAGCTTACGATCATCAGTTAGTAGATGCATCTGCTGCAAAGATCATCGACACTGTTAAGAAGAATGGTGCAACAGTTAGCGGACCGGTTCCGCTTCCAACTAAGAAGGAAGTTGTTACAATCTTAAGAGCTGTTCACAAATATAAAGATTCCAGAGAACAGTTTGAGCAGAGAACACATAAGAGACTGATTGATATCATTGCTCCGACCCAGAAGACAGTTGATGCACTGTCCAGACTGGAAATGCCTGCTGGTGTTCATATCGACATCAAGATGAAGGCAAAATAATTAATCTTGTAAATGCATAAGCATTTAGCTATTTATTATATGATTACCCGAAAGGGCAATCCGCTATAGGAGGAAGAAAGATGAAGAAAGCTATTTTAGCTACCAAAGTCGGAATGACTCAGATCTTCAACGAAGATGGAATGTTAATTCCGGTAACCGTTTTACAGGCTGGTCCATGTGTCGTAACTCAGGTTAAAACAGATGAGAACGACGGATATACAGCAGTTCAGGTTGGCTTCGGCGACATCAGAGAGAAACTGGTGAACAAACCGGAAACAGGCCACTTTGCAAAAGCAGGCGTTGCAGTTAAGAGATTCGTTAAAGAATTCCGTTTTGAGAACGCTGCTGAATATGAGGTAGGACAGGAAATTAAAGCTGATATCTTTGCAGCTGGAGATCACATCGATGCAACAGCAGTTTCAAAAGGTAAAGGCTTCCAGGGCGCAATCAAGAGACATGGACAGTCCAGAGGACCTATGGCTCACGGCTCCAAATATCATCGTCATGCAGGTTCCAATGGTGCTTGTTCTGATCCGAGCAAGGTATTCAAAGGAAAACACATGCCAGGTCATATGGGAAGCGAGCAGGTAACTGTTCAGAATCTTGAGATCGTACGCGTAGATACAGAGAATAACTTACTGTTAGTTAAAGGTGCTGTTCCAGGACCTAAGAAATCCTTGGTTACAATCAAAGAGACAGTAAAGTCCTTATAATAAGAAAGGAGGAGCACACAAATGGCAAACGTAACTGTTTATAATATGGAAGGCAATGAAGTTGGAACAATGGAGCTGAACGATGCAGTATTTGGCGTTGAAGTCAATGAGCATCTTGTTCACCTTGCTGTTGTTCGTCAGCTTGCAAATAAACGCCAGGGTACTCAGAAAGCGAAAACTCGTTCTGAAGTAAGCGGTGGCGGAAGAAAACCTTGGAGACAGAAAGGAACCGGTCATGCTAGACAGGGATCTATCCGTGCTGCACA
The DNA here is from genome assembly GCF_039841815.1 of Ruminococcus sp. 1001136sp1. Lineage (NCBI taxonomy): Bacteria > Bacillati > Bacillota > Clostridia > Eubacteriales > Oscillospiraceae > Ruminococcus > Ruminococcus sp. 1001136sp1. The sequence goes on from NZ_JBDPGY010000005.1 coordinate 85,959, forward strand.
GTGGACAGGCGGCGGAATTATTTTCGCACCAACTCCAAGAGATTATGAAGTAAAAATGAACAAAAAAGAAAGAAGAGCAGCTCTTAAATCCGCTCTGACTTCCAAAGTTCAGGACAATAAATTCGTAGTTGTTGATAGCCTTGCACTTGCTGATGCAAAGACAAAAGAAATGCAGAAGGTCCTTACAAACCTGAAAGCAGAGAAAGCTCTTATTGTAACAGCACAGGAAGACAAGAACGTAATCCTTTCTGCAAGAAATATCGAGAACGTACAGACTGTAGCTGCTAACGGCATCAACGTATATGATGTTATGAGCCACGGTACTGTAGTAGTAACTAAAGACGCTGTAGCATCCATCGAGGAGGTATACGCATAATGGCAGATATTAAATATTACGACGTGATCAAAAGACCAGTGATCACTGAAAAATCCATGGCTGCTATGGGTGAGAAGAAATATACTTTCCTTGTTCATCCGGAAGCAAACAAAGCTCAGATCAAAGAAGCAGTTGAGAAAATGTTCGATGGAACAAAAGTTAAAAGCGTAAATACCATGAATCTTGATGGTAAGAAAAAACGCCGTGGAATGGTAGTTGGAAAAACTGCTAAATCCAAAAAAGCTATCGTAGCCCTTACAGAGGACAGCAAAGACATCGAGATCTTCGAGGGTCTTTAATTAACAGATAGCAGTTTATACGCATTCAAAAGCGTGAGAACAAATTTGAAAGGAGAAAAGAAATGGGAATCAAAAGTTATAACCCATATACCCCGTCTAGAAGACATATGACTGGTTCCGACTTCTCTGAGATTACGAAAGCAACACCAGAGAAATCCCTTACCGTGTCTTTAAAGAAAAACGCTGGACGTAACAACCAGGGTAAGATCACTGTAAGACATCAGGGAGGCGGAAGCCGTAGAAAATATAGAATCATCGACTTCAAGAGAAGAAAAGATGGAATCCCGGCAGTAGTTAAATCTGTTGAGTATGATCCGAACAGAACAGCAAACATCGCACTTATCTGCTATGCAGATGGCGAGAAAGCATACATTCTTGCTCCGGAAGGACTTAAAGTTGGACAGAAAGTTATGAACGGACCGGAAGCTGAAATCCGTGTAGGTAACTGCTTACCGTTAGAGCTTATCCCGGTTGGTACTATGGTTCATAACATTGAGCTTCACCCAGGAAAGGGCGGACAGATGGTTCGTTCCGCTGGTAATGGTGCTCAGCTTATGGCTAAAGAAGGCAAATACGCTACACTTCGTCTCCCATCTGGTGAGATGAGAATGGTTCCGATCATCTGCCGTGCTACAGTAGGTATTATCGGAAATGGTGATCACAACCTGATCAACATCGGTAAAGCTGGTCGTAAGCGTCACATGGGAATCAGACCTACAGTTCGCGGTTCTGTTATGAACCCGAATGACCATCCACATGGTGGTGGAGAGGGCCGCGCTCCGGTTGGACGTCCAGGTCCGTGTACACCTTGGGGCAAACCTGCTCTTGGTCTGAAGACAAGAAAGAAAAACAAAGCGTCCAACAAGCTCATCGTAAGAAGACGCGATGGAAAAGCTTTAAGCAAATAATAAGGAGGATTAAGAATGTCTCGTTCACTGAAAAAAGGACCTTTTGCAGATCAGAGCTTACTTAAAAAAGTAGATGCATTAAACGCTGCAAATGATAAATCCGTAATCAAAACTTGGTCACGCCGTTCCACAATCTTCCCGTCTTTTGTTGGACATACAATCGCTGTCCATGACGGAAGAAAACATGTGCCGGTATATATTACTGAGGATATGGTTGGTCACAAACTTGGTGAGTTTGTTGCTACCAGAACCTACAGAGGACACGGAAAAGACGAAAAGAAATCCGGTGTTCGCTAGTTAGTACTTTTCACCAGGCTGCCTGATCGCAAGAAGCGGTCCGGGCAACCCAGGTGTTTACCTGAATATTGAATATGACGAAAGGAGGCACTTTAAAATGGCAAAAGGACATAGAAGCCAGATTAAGAGAGCCAGAAATGAGAATAATAGAGAGACAAGACCGTCTGCAAAATTATCTTATGCAAGAATTTCTGTTCAGAAAGCCTGCTACGTTTTAGATGCAATCCGTGGCAAAGATGTGCAGACAGCACTTGGTATCCTGACATACAACCCAAGATACGCTTCCAGCGTAATCAAAAAGTTACTGGAATCAGCTATTGCTAACGCTGAGAACAATAACGGAATGAACGCAGACAATCTCGTCGTTGCAGCCTGCTATGCAAATAAAGGACCTACAATGAAGAGAATCCAGCCAAGAGCACAGGGTAGAGCTTACAGAATCGAGAAGAGAACAAGCCATATTACCATCGTGCTGGATGAGAAATAAGGAGGATAGACATGGGACAGAAAGTTAACCCACATGGCCTTAGAGTCGGTGTTATCAAGGATTGGGATTCAAGATGGTATGCAGAGAGCGATTTCGCAGACTATCTGGTAGAGGACTACAACATCAGAACATTCCTCAAAAAGAAATTATACAGCGCAGGTGTTTCCAAGATCGAGATCGAGAGAGCATCTGACAGAGTCAAAGTTATCATTTACACAGCTAAACCTGGTATCGTAATCGGTAAAGGCGGCGCTGAGATCGAGAAAGTTAAAGCTGAACTTGCTAAATACACAGACAAGAAGCTTATCGTTGATATCAAAGAAGTTAAGAGACCAGACAGAGACGCTCAGCTCGTTGCAGAGAACATCGCTCTTCAGCTGGAGAACCGTATCTCCTTCAGACGTGCTATGAAATCTACAATGCAGCGTACCATGAAATCTGGAGCAAAGGGAATCAAAACATCCGTATCCGGACGTCTTGGTGGAGCTGATATGGCTCGTACAGAGTTCTACAGCGATGGAACTATTCCGCTTCAGACACTTCGTGCAGACATCGATTATGGTTTCGCAGAAGCAGACACCACATATGGCAAAGTTGGTGTAAAGGCATGGATCTACAATGGTGAGATTCTTCCAACTAAAGGAACTAAGGAAGGGAGCGATAAATAATGTTAATGCCAAAAAGAGTTAAACGTCGTAAACAATTCCGTGGCTCCATGAGAGGAAAAGCCCTTAGAGGTAATCAGATCAATTATGGTGAATTCGGTCTTGTTGCTACCGAGCCTTGCTGGATCAGATCTAATCAGATCGAGGCAGCCCGTGTTGCTATGACCCGTTATATCAAACGTGGTGGTAAGGTTTGGATCAAGATTTTCCCAGATAAACCAGTAACAGCAAAACCAGCAGAAACTCGTATGGGTTCCGGAAAAGGTGCCCTGGAATACTGGGTAGCAGTTGTTAAACCAGGACGTGTTATGTTTGAGATCGCAGGCGTTTCTGAAGAAATCGCTCGTGAGGCATTACGTCTTGCAATGCACAAGTTACCATGTAAATGCAAAATAGTTTCTCGTGCAGAGTTAGAAGGCGGTGATAACAGTGAAAATTAATAAATTCGTAGAAGATTTACAGGCAAAATCAGCTGCAGAATTAAACGAAGAATTAGTAGCTGCTAAGAAAGAACTTTTCAATCTGAGATTTCAGAATGCAACCAATCAATTAGACAATACAGGACGAATCAAAGAGGTTCGCAGAAATATTGCCAGAATCCAGACAGTGATCACTGCGAAAGCTAACGCTTCCAAATAGTGAATTTAGGAGGACATAATCGTGGAAAGAAATCTGAGAAAAACCCGCGTGGGTAAGGTTGTCAGCAATAAGATGGATAAGACCATCGTAGTTGCAATTGAAGACCATGTAAAACATCCTCTTTACAAGAAAATCGTGAAGAGAACATATAAATTAAAAGCTCATGACGAAAACAATGAGTGCAACATCGGTGATACCGTAAAAGTTATGGAGACCAGACCGCTGTCCAAAGACAAGAGATGGAGACTGGTTGAAGTAGTAGAGAGAGTTAAATAAGGAGGATAACCAGTATGATTCAGCAGGAAACAAGACTGAAAGTTGCCGACAACACTGGTGCAAAAGAAATCCTTTGTATCCGTGTTATGGGTGGCTCTACAAGAAGATATGCAAACATCGGCGATACAATCGTTGCTACTGTTAAAGATGCAACACCAGGCGGCGTTGTTAAAAAAGGTGACGTAGTAAAGGCTGTTGTAGTTAGATCCAAAAAAGGCGCTCGTCGTAAAGACGGATCCTATATCCGTTTCGATGAAAATGCTGCCGTAATCATTAAAGACGACTTAACTCCGAGAGGAACACGTATCTTTGGACCAGTTGCCAGAGAGCTTCGTGAGAAAAAATTCATGAAGATCGTTTCCTTAGCTCCGGAAGTATTATAGGAGGGTGCCTAATGTCAGCTATGAAGATTAAAAAAGGTGATACTGTTACAGTAATCGCTGGTAAAGATAAAGGCAAAGAAGGCAAAGTCCTTGCCGTTAACGTAAAAGACAATACCGTATTAGTAGAGAACGTTAATATGGTTACAAAACACACCAAACCATCAGCTGCAAACCAGAATGGTGGAATCATCACAAAAGAAGCTCCGCTTCACATCTCCAACGTAATGCTTATGGCAGATGGAAAAGCAACAAGAGTTGGCTTTAAGATGGATGGTGACAAAAAAGTCCGCGTTGCCAAAGCAACAGGTAAGGTTATCGATTAATTGAGAGAGGAGGCAGACATAAGTGAGTAGATTAAAAGAACTTTATACTAATGAGATCATGGATGCCATGACCAAAAAATTCGGATATAAAAACGTTATGCAAGTGCCAAAACTCGACAAGATCGTAATTAACATGGGTGTTGGTGAAGCAAAAGAGAACGCTAAGCTTCTTGATGCAGCTATTGCAGATATGGAGCTGATCACAGGACAGAAAGCTATCGCAACAAAAGCTAAAAAATCTGTTGCTAACTTCAAAATCAGAGAGGGAATGCCGATCGGATGTAAAGTAACATTAAGAGGCGAGAAGATGTATGAGTTCGCTGATCGTCTGATCAACCTGGCACTTCCACGTGTACGTGACTTCCGTGGCGTTAATCCTAACGCATTCGATGGAAGAGGAAACTACGCTCTTGGTATCAAAGAGCAGCTTATCTTCCCAGAAGTTGAGTACGATAAAGTTGACAAAGTAAGAGGTATGGACATTATCTTCGTTACAACAGCAAATACTGATGAGGAAGCTCGTGAGTTACTGAAGCTGTTCAACATGCCTTTTGCGAAATAAGTAGAGGAACATTCCAAAGTTGACCGCCGGCTCCTTGCCGGGGTCAGCAGATCTGATATAGGAGGAACGATTCATGGCTAAGACAGCAATGAAAATCAAACAGCAGCGTCCAGCTAAATTTTCTACAAGAGAATATAGCCGTTGCAGAATTTGTGGACGTCCACATGCATATTTAAGAAAATACGGAATCTGCAGAATCTGCTTCCGTGAGTTAGCTTACAAAGGACAGATCCCGGGAGTTAAGAAAGCTTCCTGGTAAGCCGAAGCTGAAAGTCGCTTAATGAATGTAAGCCGTAAGGCGAACATGAATTTCGTGCAAAGTCCATCCCGAACCTTAACGAGTGCAAGCCGCAAGGTGCAGTACCAGTTCAGCACGGGATGATGTTACACAGGTAACACGTAAATTTATATAAATATACTATGACATGTAAAGTCTGAATATGAGGAGGAAACTAACATGACAATGAGCGATCCAATCGCAGACATGCTTACAAGAATTCGTAATGCAAACACTGCAAAACACGACACAGTAGATGTACCAGCATCCAAGATGAAAATTGCAATTGCAAACATCCTTGTTGATGAGGGATACATTGCAAAATACGATTTAGTTGAAGATGGTGTTGCTAAAAACATCCATATCACACTGAAATATGGCGAAGACAAAAACGAGAAGATCATCACAGGTTTAAAGAGAATCTCTAAACCGGGTCTTCGTGTTTATGCTGGTAAGGAAGAGCTTCCGAAGGTTCTTGGAGGACTTGGAATCGCAATCCTTTCCACTAATAAAGGTGTTATCACCGATAAAGAAGCTCGTAAACTTCAGGTAGGCGGCGAGGTTCTTGCATTTGTATGGTAAGCTTCGGCTCCATTCATTCAAGAAGTAGACGAAACACTGAAAACAGAGAGGTTGCGAAAACCTCTCCGATAATCTAAGTAAGGAGGACACATAGTATGTCACGTATCGGTAGACTTCCGGTTGCTATTCCGGCAGGAGTTGAAGTATCTGTTGCAGAAGGAAACGTAGTAACCGTAAAAGGACCAAAAGGAACACTTGAGAGAGCGCTTCCAACAGAGATGGAAATCAAAGTTGAAGATGGTCATGTAGTTGTTGCAAGACCAAACGACTTAAAGAAAATGAAATCCCTTCACGGCTTAACAAGAAGCCTTATCCACAACATGGTTGTTGGTGTAAGCGAAGGATACACCAAGACTCTTGAAGTTAACGGTGTTGGTTACAGAGCCGCTAAGCAGGGCAAGAAGCTTACTTTAAACCTTGGATATTCTCACCCGGTAGAAATGGAAGATCCGGAAGGTATTGAGACCAAAGTAGACGGTAACAAGATTATCGTTTCCGGTATCAGCAAGGAAAAAGTTGGACAGTTTGCAGCTGAGATCAGAGATAAGAGAAGACCTGAGCCATATAAGGGTAAAGGTATTAAGTATGATACTGAGGTTATCAGACGCAAAGTTGGTAAGACTGGTAAGAAATAATTAAGGAGAGTGAGAAAATGGTTAATAAAGCATCTAGAGCGGAAATTCGCGAGAAAAAGCATAGAAGATTACGTCATCATTTAAATGGCACTGCAACAACTCCGCGTCTTGCAGTATTTCGTTCCAATAAACACATGTATGCACAGATTATCGATGACACCGTTGGAAAGACTTTAGTATCTGCTTCTACTCTTCAGAAAGACGTAAAAGCACAGCTTGAGAACACCGACGATGTTGCAGCAGCAGCATATCTTGGCACTGTAATCGGTAAGAAGGCAGTGGAAGCCGGCATCGAGGAAGTTGTTTTTGACAGAGGTGGATACATTTACCACGGTAAAGTAAAAGCACTGGCAGACGCAGCAAGAGAAGCTGGACTGAAATTCTAATAAGGAGGAGCGAAACACATGAAACGTAATCTTATTGATGCTAGTCAGTTAGAGTTAGAAGATAAAGTAGTATCAATCAAGCGTGTTACCAAGGTTGTTAAAGGTGGTCGTAACTTCCGTTTCACAGCTTTAGTTGTTGTAGGTGACGGCAATGGACACGTTGGTGCAGGACTTGGAAAGGCAGCCGAGATTCCGGAAGCAATCCGCAAAGGAAAAGAGGATGCTATTAAGAAATTAGTAACCGTAGCAAGAGATGAGAATGGTTCCATTACACATGACTTCGTAGGTTCTTACGGAAGCGCTTCCATGCTTCTTAAGAGAGCTCCGGAAGGTACTGGAGTTATCGCCGGCGGCCCGGCTCGTGCCGTTATCGAGTTAGCTGGTATCAAAAACATCCGTACAAAATGTATGGGATCCAGAAATAAGCAGAATGTTGTTCTTGCAACCATCGAAGGCTTAAGACAGTTAAAAACTCCGGAAGAAGTTGCAAAACTTCGTGGAAAATCTGTTGATGAGATTCTGGCTTAAGGAGGAATATTAAAATGGCAAATACATTAAAAGTTACTTTAGTAAAATCTCCGATTGGCGCAGTTCCGAAGCACAAACTTACTGTTAAAGCAATGGGTCTTACCAAAATGCACAAAACAGTTGAGATGCCAGACAATGCGGCAACAAGAGGAATGATTCAGCAGGTACAGCACCTGGTAAAAGTAGAAGAAGCATAATTACAAAAAGGAGGTGCCATAATGGAATTATCAAACTTAAGACCAGCTGAGGGTTCTAAGCACAGCGATAACTTCAGAAGAGGCCGTGGACATGGTTCTGGAAACGGCAAAACAGCCGGTAAAGGCCATAAAGGACAGTTAGCACGTTCCGGACACAAGAAACCGGGATTTGAAGGTGGACAGATGCCTTTATACAGACGTCTGCCTAAGAGAGGATTCACAAACAGAAACTCTAAAGAGATCATTGCAATCAACGTTGATGTTCTGAACCGTTTTGAGGATGGTGCAGAGGTTACAGTTGAGAGCTTACTTGCAAGCAGTGCAATTTCCAAAGCTGGTGACGGCGTTAAAATCCTTGGAAACGGCGAGCTTACCAAGAAGCTTACAGTTAAAGTAAATGCTGTAAGTGAGACTGCAAAGTCTAAAATCGAAGCTGCAGGTGGTACAGTAGAGCTGATCTAATAGAGGTGATCAAATGTTTGAAACTCTCAAAAACGTTTTCAGAGTAAAAGAGATGAGACGTAAACTCCTCTATGTATTATGGATGATTCTTGTCATCCGTATCGGATCACAGCTTCCTGTTCCGGGAGTAGATAGCGATTTCTTTAAAGAGTGGTTTGCTAAAAACACTGGTGACGCATTCAATTTCTTTGATGCGTTCACTGGTGGCTCATTTACCCAGATGTCAATCTTTGCATTGAACATCACGCCATACATTACATCATCCATTATCATGCAGCTTCTCACAATTGCTATTCCGGCTCTGGAGGAGATGCAGAGAGATGGAGAAGAGGGCAGAAAGAAAATTACTGCCATTACCCGTTATGTAACTGTTGGTCTTGCGTTGTTTGAGTCTGTGGCAATGGCAATCGGTTTTGGTCGCCAGGGTCTGATCCCGAACATGAACTTCTTTAAAGGCTTAACTGTAGTTGCTTGCCTCACAGCTGGTTCTGCCATGCTGATGTGGATCGGTGAGCGTATTACTGAGAAGGGTGTTGGAAATGGTATTTCCATCGTCCTGACCATTAACATCGTTTCCCGTGTTCCAAGTGACTTATCTCTTCTTTATGAGAACTTCATCAAAGGAAAAACAATTGCAAAAGGACTGCTTGCAGGGGTTATCATTGTTGCAATAATCGTTGTCATGGTGGTATTTGTACTGATCCTTAACGGTGCAGAGAGAAGAATTCCTGTTCAGTATTCCAGAAAAATGGTCGGCAGAAAGCTGATGGGTGGTCAGACTACCAATATACCGCTGAAAGTTAACACCGCTGGTGTTATTCCGGTTATCTTTGCTTCCTCAATTATGTCTTTCCCAGGCGTAATCGCACAGCTTGCAGGAAAAGCTAATGGAACCGGCATCGGCAGTGAGATTATTCGAGGATTATCATCCAATAACTGGTGTAATCCAAGTCAGCCAAAGTATAGCTGGGGACTGCTTCTGTATATTGTACTTTGCGTATTCTTTGCATATTTCTACACTTCCATCACATTCAACCCGCTGGAAGTTGCAGACAATATCAAAAAGCAGGGTGGTTTCATTCCTGGTATCCGTCCAGGAAAACCAACGTCAGACTATTTGACTAAAATCTTAAATTATATTATATTTATAGGTGCAGTAGGCCTGATTATCGTTGCGGTTATTCCGTTCTTCTTCAATGGAGTATTCGGTGCAAACGTATCCTTCGGTGGTACTTCCATCATCATTATTGTTGGAGTTATCCTGGAGACTGTGAAACAGATTGAATCACAGATGCTTGTCCGCAATTACAAAGGCTTCCTGAACAACTAAAAGAATAAAGGTTGTGGTGCTTATATGCGTCACAGCCTTAATTCGTAGTATGAGAAAATGGAGGGCTTTTTATGAGAATTATCATGTTAGGTGCACCAGGTGCAGGAAAAGGAACCCAGGCTAAGAAAATTGCTGAGAAATATGGTATTCCCCATATCTCTACAGGCGATATTTTCCGTGCCAATATCAAAAATGGCACAGAACTTGGGAAAAAAGCAAAAACTTATATGGACCAGGGACTGCTTGTACCGGATGAACTTACCTGCGACCTTGTTGTGGACAGAATCCAGCAGCCGGATGCCAAGAACGGCTATGTTCTGGACGGTTTTCCAAGAACAATCCCACAGGCTGAATGCCTTACCGATGCTTTAAGCAAGCTGGGAAGCAAGATTGATTATGCTATTGATGTTGATGTTCCGGATGAGAATATCGTGAACCGTATGGGTGGAAGACGCGCATGCGTAAAATGTGGTGCAACCTACCACGTTGTATTTGCAGCTCCGAAGACAGAGGGGGTTTGCGATACATGCGGTGAGGATCTTGTGCTTCGTGACGATGACAAGCCGGAGACTGTACAGAAGCGTCTGAATGTATATCATGAGCAGACTCAGCCGCTTATCGACTACTATACTGGTCAGGGCGTACTGAAAACTGTAGATGGCACCAAGAACCTGGATGAGGTATTTGGTGATATTGTGAAGATCCTTGGCGAATAGAATAGAGGATAAGAAGTAATGTCAGTTTCAATAAAAACAGCACAAGAAATTGAACTTATGAGGGAATCCGGACATCTTCTGGAAAAAGTCCATGACGGGCTGATCCCTTATATTAAACCAGGAATGAGTACCAAGGAGATCGACCGTATCGGCGAAGATATGATCCGTTCCATGGGATGCATTCCCAATTTTCTGAATTATGGAGGCTTTCCTGGCTCCTTCTGCATCAGCCTGAATGATGAAGTGGTCCACGGAATTCCTTCGGAGGACAAAATTATCCAGGATGGTGATCTGGTAAAGATTGATGCAGGACTGATCTATAAAGGATATCATTCTGATGCGGCCCGTACTTATGCAGTCGGAGAAGTTTCCAAAGAAGCCAAGCAGCTTATGGATGTAACCAGGCAGTGCTTCTTTGAAGGAATAAAATTCGCGAAAGCAGGAAATCATCTCAATGATATTTCCAAGGCAATCGGAGCGTATGCGGCGAAATACCGTTATGGTATTGTACGAGATCTTGTGGGACATGGGATTGGTACTCATCTTCACGAAGATCCGCAGATTCCCAACTTCCCTCAGAAACGCAGGGGAGTGAAATTACTTCCAGGCATGACACTTGCCATAGAGCCCATGATCAATATGGGCAGAGCAGATGTATGCTGGCTGGATGACGAATGGACAGTGGTGACCATGGATGGTTCCCTTTCCGCACATTATGAGAACACCATACTGATTACAGATGGCGAACCGGAGATTCTGACACTCACAGAGTATTAATCATTATCATTAAGGCGATACAGGAGGTATAAAATGTCAAAAGTAGATGTACTTGAAGTAGAAGGCACTGTTTTAGAGAAGCTGCCAAACGCAATGTTTAAAGTGGAACTTGAAAACAAACATGTTGTACTTGCTCATATCAGCGGCAAGCTGCGCATGAACTTTATCCGTATTCTTCCAGGAGACAAAGTAACAATGGAGCTTTCCCCATATGATCTTTCCAAGGGAAGAATCATCTGGCGAGATAAGTAATTCAGATTCGTTAATAGCAAATTCGGATTAATGAATATAAAACTCCTGTGCCTGAGAAAATGCTTCTATGGTACAGGAGTTTCTTCTATTATAGAAGAAACTGAACACAGAAAAAAATGTTTCAAACTTCAGGAAACTAAAAAAATTAGAAAAATGTAAAAAAAATTTAAAAAACTGCTTGCATTTTGTAGACCATAATGCTACAATACAATGCGGACGCGCTTGTACGTGTGTATAACTGCGCCCTAAACTGCAGATTTTAATGCTATATTTTACGGAAGGAGGATTTCCAGTGAAAGTAAGATCATCTGTAAAACCGATCTGCGAGAAATGCAAGGTCATTAAGAGAAAAGGTTCTATCAGAATTATCTGTGAGAATCCAAAGCACAAACAGCGTCAGGGTTGATTGATCCATTGTTTGTGAATGCGGCTGCAGGTGAAACACCCGGATGGGTTGTATCATCTGACATATAATGAACTAAGCATGTATTGCCTAATACCGGAGGCAACGTTGGCCCGTTGGCCGCAAATTTCGGAAAGGCTGCGAATCGCCAAAAGCAGCTGGGTGTTATACCGAGGCACCCCAATTAGGAACTAAGAATTAAGAAAGAGTGCGTATGGATGCATCCCATTTCACCTTGTATCTGATACAAGTGATGTACGAAGACGCAGAACTTTCAGTAAAGAAAATGGAGGAAACAGTACATGGCTCGTATAGCTGGTGTAGACTTACCAAGAGAGAAAAGAATCGAAATCGGTCTTACCTATATTTATGGTATCGGAAGACCAAGTGCAGACAAAATCCTTGCTCAGGCAAATGTAAATCCTGACACACGTGTCAGAGACCTGACTGATGATGAAGTTAAAAGACTTCAGGCTGTCATTGATGAGACAATGATGGTAGAAGGTGATCTTCGTAGAGAAATCGCCCTGAACATTAAGAGACTGCAGGAAATCGGATGCTACAGAGGAATCCGTCATCGTAAAGGACTTCCGGTTCGTGGTCAGAAGACCAAGACCAATGCTAGAACACGCAAGGGTCCGAAGAGAACAGTAGCAAATAAGAAGAAATAATTCAGTACCCTAACTATAAATTTTGATTGATTAAGGAAAGCGTAGGTTAGTTTTAAAATGGCAAAAACAACTAAAAAAACGACAACAAAACGTCGTGTCAAGAAAAACGTTGAACACGGACAGGCACATATCCAGTCTTCTTTTAACAACACAATTGTTACTCTGACTGACAACGAAGGAAACGCTCTTTCATGGGCAAGTGCCGGCGGTCTGGGATTTAGAGGTTCAAGGAAATCTACTCCTTATGCAGCACAGATGGCAGCTGAGACTGCAACAAAGGCTGCTTTAATTCATGGATTAAAAACAGTAGACGTAATGGTTAAAGGACCAGGATCAGGTCGTGAGGCTGCTATCCGTGCCCTTCAGGCATGCGGTCTTGAAGTAACAAGTATCCGTGACGTAACTCCGGTTCCGCACAACGGATGCCGTCCACCAAAACGTAGAAGAGTCTAATTGAATTAGGAGGTAAGCCAAGATGGCAGTAGATAGAACACCGGTCCTGAAAAGATGTAGATCCCTTGGAATGGATCCAATTTATTTAGGAATTGATAAAAAATCCACAAGACAGTTAAAACGTGCAAACCGTAAAGTATCTGAGTACGGTCTTCAGTTAAAAGAAAAACAGAAAGCAAAATTCATTTATGGCGTTCTGGAGAAACCTTTCCGTAACTACTACAAGAAAGCCGACAGAATGAAAGGTCAGACTGGTGAGAACCTGATGATCATGCTTGAGACAAGACTTGACAATGTTCTTTTCCGTATGGGATTTGCAAGAACAAGAAAAGAAGCTCGTCAGATCGTTGACCACAAGCACGTTCTTGTAAACGGAAAATGCGTTAACATTCCTTCTTATCTCGTAAAAGCTGGCGACAGCATCGAGATCAAAGAGAAATGCAAAGGTTCTGAGAGATACAAAGGAATCCTTGAGGTAACAGGCGGAAGACTTGTTCCGAACTGGCTTGAGGCTGACCAGGAGAATCTTAAGGGCGTTGTAAAAGAGCTTCCTACAAGAGAAGAAATTGACGTTCCTGTAAACGAGATGCTTATCGTCGAGTTGTACTCCAAATAATGAGCCCTGATAATACCCTCAATTGCATACAACCCAGAAGGAGGGAAATTTATAGTGTTTGATTTTAATAAACCAAAAATCGAAATTACCGAGATATCTGAAGATAAAAAATTTGGAAGATTCGTTGTAGAACCTCTTGAAAGAGGTTACGGTACTACACTTGGCAATTCTCTTAGAAGAATTATGCTGTCCTCCCTGCCGGGAGCTGCAGTAAGTCAGGTTAAGATCGATGGTGTTCTTCATGAATTCAGCTCCATCCCTGGAGTAAAAGAAGACGTGACAGAGATCATCATGAATCTTAAGAGTCTTGCAATCAAGAATAACAGTGCTGACAATGAGCCGAAGACCGCATACATTGAGTGTGAGGGCAAAGGTGTTGTGACAGCTGCTGATATTCAGGCAGATCAGGATATCGAGATCATGAATCCGGATCAGGTAATCGCTACCTTAAACGGTGGTAAGGATTGCAGACTTGCAATGGAACTTACCATTACAAAAGGCCGCGGATATGTGAGTGCGGATAAGGGCAAATCAGATGACATGCCAATCGGTGTAATTGCAGTTGATGCAATCTACAGCCCGGTTGAGAGAGTCAATATGGTTGTGCAGAATACACGTGTGGGTCAGGTTACAGACTTTGATAAACTGACACTTGATGTATACACAAATGGCACGCTGGATCCTGATGAGGCAGTAAGCCTTGCAGCAAAGGTATTAAGCGAGCATTTAAGCCTTTTCATTGACCTTTCCGAGAATGCAAAGACCGCTGAGGTTATGATCGAGAAAGAAGACAATGAGAAAGAGAAAGTTCTTGAAATGAGCATTGATGAGCTTGAGCTTTCAGTTCGTTCTTACAACTGTCTGAAGAGAGCAGGCATCAATACTGTTGAGGAGCTTTGCAATAAGACTTCTGACGACATGATGAAAGTACGTAACCTTGGACGTAAGTCTTTAGAGGAAGTACTTGCCAAGTTGAAAGAGCTGGGCTTACAGCTTCAGCCAACAGAAGAGTAAGATAACCATAAAGGTATCGCGTAAGATTATTACAGTGGGGATTTGCTAAGCAGCAGCCCAGTAAGACCGAACAAGCGTGGACTGCTGTCCCACAGATGGAGGAAAATTAAATGGCAAAATATAGAAAATTAAGCAGAACAGCTGACCAGAGAAAAGCTCTGTTAAGAAACCAGGTTACAAATCTGTTATACAATGGAAAAATTGTTACAACAGAAGCTAAAGCTAAAGAGATCCGTAAGATCGCTGAAGGCCTTGTAGCTATGGCTGTTCGCGAGAAAGACAACTTTGAGACTGTTACTGTAACAGCTAAAGTTGCAAGAAAAGACGCTGAAGGCAAGAGAGTGAAAGAAGTTGTAGACGGTAAGAAGAAAACTGTTTACGATGAAGTTGAGAAGCAGATCACAAAAGATGCTCCATCCAGACTTCACGCTCGTCGTCAGATGATGAAAGTGTTCTACCCGGTTAAAGAAGTTCCGGCTAAGGGCGCTGGCAAGAAGAAAAACACCAAAGATGTAGATATGGTTAAGAAGATGTTCGAGGAAATCGCACCAAAATACGCTAACCGTAACGGTGGATACACCAGAATCGTTAAGATCGGACAGCGTAAAGGTGATGGCGCTATGGAAGTGCTCATCGAGCTGGTTTAATCCGAAACAGAATTACTGATCATAAGAAAAGAGATATTTACGTTTCGTAGATATCTCTTTTTTCTTAATTTAGGGATACCAATGTGAGAAAGTTACTTTTATTAATAGAAATTTGTTTGTTAGCCTGGCTTTTGACAGGCTCCGTCCGGTACGAAGCGAAAAAAGAAATTCCAGTGAATACACCGGAATTTGACTGGGAAAATTACAATATTATAACGCATGCTCTGGGTGGGATTGACGGTCTCACATACTTAAATTCCAGAGAAAGCTTTATCAATTATTATGATAAAGGCTGCCGCCTGTTTGAGGTGGATCTGACGCAGACCAGTGATGGAGTATGGGTGTGCCGCCATAACTGGAAAGAGTCTCTTGGACAATGGGAAGGAGAAGAACGAAAAGTTCTATCCTCAGAAGAATTTTTAAATACGCCTATATATGGGAAATACACCCCTATGACCTTTGAAGACCTTCTGAAACTGCTGGACGAATATCCGGATGCATTTGTAATGATAGATTCCAAACAATATTCTGTCCGCAATTACCAGCGTACTCTTGAGGATTATGCACAGTACAGGGAAATCTCTATAAAAGCTGGCATCGAGCATACGCTTAAACAGATCATCCCGGAAATATACAATTCAGCCATGTATCCTGGAACAGCACTTTTGTATAAATTTCCTGCATATATCTATTCTCTGTGGCAGGAATATACCACAGAAGAATTGAACGATATTGCAGAATTCTGTCAAACCAATAAAATCATGGCTGTAACCATTTATCGTGACTACTGGTCCGAAGAAGTGCAGAAAATTTTTGACGAACGGGACATTTTGGTATATATTTATACCATAAATGACAAAGAGGAAGCCAGAAGATATCTGGCGAATGGGGCGCAAGGTGTCTGTACAGATGTACTGATCACAGATAACCTGAATTAAGCTGCACTGTCTAATTATATAACATACGAAAATAATACTTGAAAAGGACTGCCATTCATTGGCTCATTCATAATTGCTTTTTGAGCTTTACCCTGTGAATAGTAGTGAAAAAGGATTAAATACACATGAGAATCAGAACAATGGCTGCTGTTTTTGCAGCGAAATCTGCAGGCTTTATCTGCAGGAAAATGGGACGCCAGGGAGTGACCTGGGCGGGCAAGATCGCATTAAAGATCAATCCTGATATCCTGGAAGATCTTTCTTCTCAGGTGCGGAAGAAAATATTTGTAACCTGTGGAACCAACGGTAAGACAACCACCAACAACATGCTCTGCGCAGCCCTTGAAAATGAAGGGCAGAAAGTAGTCTGCAATCACACCGGTTCTAACATGTTAAACGGCGTTGTAGCAGCCTTTGTGCTGGCTGCCGGACCTACAGGCAGGCTGGATGCAGATTACGCCTGCATTGAGGTAGACGAGGCTTCTACCCGCCATGTATTTCCAGGCCTGAAGCCGGACTACATGCTTCTGACTAATTTGTTCCGCGACCAGCTGGACCGCTACGGTGAAATTGATATTACCATGAACATTCTGGAAGAGATGATCCGCACAGTACCGAAAATGCAGGTAATCGTAAATGCGGATGATGCGCTTTCGGCGTATCTTGCTATGGACAGCGGCAATCCGTATATCACATACGGAATCAGTAAGCCTGTCCAGAAGAGTGCGGCAAACGAGATACGGGAAGGACGTTTTTGTAAAAAGTGTGGTGCCAGGCTGGAATACAGTTTTTACCACTATAGTCAGCTGGGGGATTACAAGTGCCCATCCTGTGGCTTTGCAAGACCGGAAATCAAATATGATGCCCATGATGTAAAGGTTGGTGATCAACTGTCCTTTCAGGTGGAGGATAAGCACCTTACAGCCAATTACAAAGGCTTTTATAATGTATATAATATTCTGGCTGCTTATGCCGGGCTGCGTACAGCTGGATTTTCCGGAGAGCATTTCCAGAATATGCTTCAGAAATTTAATCCGGAAAATGGTCGTATGGAACAGTTCCGTATTAAAGGCACTGGTGTTATGCTGAACCTTGCAAAGAATCCTGCCGGTTTTAACCAGAATATTTCCGCAGTTATGCAGGATAAAACACAGAAAGATATTATTATCACCATCAACGACAATGCACAGGATGGAACAGATATTTCCTGGCTCTGGGATGTGGATTTTGACCTTCTGGGCGATGCAAGCATTCATTCCATTACAGTCAGCGGTATCCGCTGCCAGGATATGCGCCTCCGGATGAAATATGTGGACATTCCGGTTATGCTTGAGGAAAATGTGGAAACAGCGATCCGAAAAAGAATTGAAGACGGCGTAGGCAATCTCTACGTTCTGGTAAACTACACTGCATTATTCAGCACTCATAATATTCTTAAGAAAATGGAGGGAGAAAAGGAATGAAACTGACAATCGGACATTTATATCCTGATCTCCTGAACCTGTATGGAGACAGAGGAAATATCCAGTGCCTTATGAGACGCTGCCAGTGGCGTGGAATTGAGGCAGAGACCATTGCTTTTGAACTGGGTGACAAGATTGATTTTTCCAGACTGGATATTGTGCTACTGGGCGGTGGTTCCGACAGGGAGCAGATGCTGGTTTGTGAGAAACTGAAGGAAATTCAGCCGGATTTTAAGAAATATGTGGAAGATGGAGGCGTAGTTATCGCTATCTGCGGTGGTTACCAGCTTCTTGGAAAATATTATAAGACAGATCAGGGAACCATTACAGGGCTTGACCTGGTAGATCTTTACACCGAACAGGGAGAGGGACGTCTGATCAGCAATATTGTGCTGAAAAGCGACCTTTTTGATATGCCTGTGGTTGGATTTGAGAACCATGGAGGAAGAACCTGTATTAATAACTGCAAGCCTCTGGGAAAAGTACTCTATGGATCTGGAAATGATGGAAAAACAGGCTATGAGGGTGTGGTTTACAAGAATGTGATCGGAACGTACCTTCACGGTCCGCTTCTTCCCAAGAACCCGCAGCTGGCAGACTGGCTGATCGCACATGCTCTTGAGCAGAAATATGGAAAGGAAGTCCAGCTTGCGCCGCTGGATGATACAGAAGAGAAGGCAGCAAATGATTACGTATATCATCGCTTTGTAAAAGAGAACTGATACAAACAAGCTCCAAAGCCTGTTTGAAAATCATTCCTGCCTTGCAGAGAGCCTTTTTCAAACATGCTCTGATATGTACAGATAAAAATAAGGGGAACGATATGGCAAAAGGAATCAATCAAAAAGGGAAAATCCTTTATCTTGAAAAAATATTGAGAGAGACCAGTGAAACACATCCGTGCACTATGCAGGAAATTATCGGAAGACTTCAGGAAAACGGAGTCAGTGCTGAGCGAAAAAGTATTTATGACGATATGGAAGTGCTGAGAAGCTTTGGCATGGACATTAAGTTTAAAAGAGGAAAGTATACCGGATATTATGTTGCCGGAGAAGCTGCCGCAGAGAGCGTAAATACATCCACTACAGAAATGAATGGTGCAAATCCGGAAGACTCTGCAAAAAACAGGGCTGGAGCAGAGAATGAAGGCAATGCATTTTCCAATGAGGCTCACAAAAAAGCGAAAAATTCCTGGCTGCTTCCACCGTCAGATTCTGAGGAGGATAAACCGGTGAAGCTTCTTTGCAGAAATAAGAAAAAGAAAGAAGTCATGGCAGCACTTGGAAATTATGCCCAGTACAAGGAGAAAGAAGAGGATACTTTCGTTGCTGCAGTGCAGGTGGATGAGACCTCTGAGTTTTACGGATGGCTTACAGGCATGGGGAAAGATGTAATCCTTATGAAGCCTAAGAAGTCAGTTCAGGCTTACCGTGATTATCTGAAGGGAATCCTGAAAGAATATAAGTAAGAATACTATTTGAAAAAGCTTGAAAATAGAGAATGATATGAAGTTACATAGAAAGGAATTTTTATGAAAAAGCAAATTGCAGGACTTCTTACCGGACTTCTGGTGTGCAGTGCTTTTCTCACAGGCTGTGGTAAAAATGAAGCCACCGAGGCTGTAAAAGAGAGCGTTGAGGACGAAAATGAGGGCACTGGAGACACGAAGGACGCTGACAGCAAAAAGGATACGAATAAAAAGTCCGATAAACAGGACAGTGATAAAAGTGATGAAAATTCAGAAGAAAGTGAGACAACTGAAGCACCGGAGGAAAATCTTGATAAGGTGGGGGTTCTGCTTCCGGAAGAGGGAGAGGATATCAACAGCAGTCTGGAGCGTACAGAACTGAAATCACGTCTGGAAGAGGCAGGTTATGAAGCTGCTATGTATTTTGCCGGGGACGATTCTGACACCCAGGCAGAACAGATCAGGGAGCTTCTTCAGGATGAGAAACTGAAAGCACTGGTAATTTCACCTGTTGATCCATATGGTCTTACAGATGTACTGGAAGAGGCTTCTGAGCTCTCAATTCCGGTGATTGACTATGACAATCTGATCATGGATACGCCCAACGTGAAATATTTTGTCACTTTTAATATGCGTGCAATTGGAAAAGAGATTGCCAAAAATATTGTAGAGAAAGAAGAACTGGATAAAGTCCGGGAAGACAGAGGTGCCCGTACCATAGAGTTTCTTATGGGCTCTCCGGATGATGACGCCTCGTTATTCCTGTTTAACGGAATAATGGAGGTTCTGCAGGAGTATATTGACGATGGTACCCTGATCTGCCGTTCCGGCCGTGTGACTTTTGATGAAACCAGCATTATGGATCAGAATACAGATACTGCGAAGAAGCAGCTGAAATCTGAGATAGACGAATTTTATTCTCTGGAGAAAACTCCGGATATTATCTGCACTGCTTCTGATGATTTTGCTCTGGCAGCTCTGGAGCTTCTGGAAAAAGAGCAGCTCCAGCCTGGTGATGAGAACTGGCCTCTGATCACAGGTGTAAATGCAGATGCAGATGCTGTTAAAAGTGTGGCAGAAGAAAAAATCGGTTTTACAGTCATGCTGGATCGCCGGGATCTGGCAGAAGCACTGACGAAGCTGGTGGAAACCTACCTGAATGGGGATGACGTTGATATCAATAATTATTCCCAGTATGATAATGGTGTGAAGATCATTGGAACGGTTACCTGTGATGGAAAGCTGATCGATAAGGATAATTATCAGATTCTTGTGGATAATGGATTCTATCTGGCAGAAATGATCGCGCCGGAAGCCTCTCCTACGCCTGTTCCCGAGGAAGTAAGTCCGACACCGGAAGTGACAGTGACGCCGGAGGCGAGTCTTACACCGGAAGGTGGTGAGCCTGAGAAAAAGAGCCAGGTAATTCCAAAGGATGAGCCTGAAGTGAGCACAGAAGAAGTTCCGGCTGTAAAGGATGGAGAAAACCAGGAGAGCAATAGCAAGCTGCAGAGTAGTGGAAAAGCATAAAACGGAAGTAAAATGAAAATACGTAAGTAAAATGAAAATACCAGTAATCGTTTGGTGATTACTGGTATTTTTGCTCCTAAAAATTAATCGCGGAAGGTTAGGGAATCATCTGTCATGGAATCAATGATAGCCAGAGATTCCAGACGGACACCCATATCGCGGATCTGTTGTCCGCCGTGCTGGAAGCCCTTCTCAATTACGATTCCGGCACCTTCAAGAGTAGCTCCGGATTTCTTTACAATATCGATCAGTCCGAGAAGAGCACAGCCATTTGCAAGGAAATCATCAATAAGAAGTACGTGATCCTCCGGACTAAGGAACTTCTTGGAAATAATAACATCATAAACTTTCTTATGGGTAAAGGATTCAATCTTGGTGCAGTACATCTCGCCGTCCAGGTTTACACTCTGGGATTTCTTGGCAAATACTACAGGAACATGAAAATACTGTGCTGCAATACAGGCAATGCCAATACCGGAAGCTTCAATAGTGAGGATCTTGGTGATGGGGCAGTCTGAGAAACGCGCCTTAAACTCCTTACCAATCTCATTGATCAGGTCAATGTCCATCTGGTGGTTCAGGAAACTGTCTACCTTTAATATATTGCCTGGTTTCACAACGCCATCTTTCAGAATACGTTCTTTTAAAAGCTGCATGGCTATATCTCCTTTTCGCTTCATGTCGTTTCGATTTTAGTATTTCTATGATACGACATTCTCTGAAGAAGTTCAATTATTTTTGACAAAAAAGTACAAAATATCTATAATAAAATTAATTTATGGAAAAAGGATTAGCTTTATTGTGAAAAACATCTGCAGTCAGCCGGATAAACAGTAATGCAAATGCGGGAGATGACAAAGGAGCAGATAGTTTTACAAAAAAGAGCAGGTGAGAATATGAAAGAGTATGAAGTAATCTGGGAAATTTTCAACAAATGCCCCAGGAATCAGATGCGGGATGTGTTTGTAGATGAGGTGGAGATAGAAGACCCGGAAGAATATGTAAAGAATAAATTTAAGGGAAAAGAAGTAACCTATGAGAAGACGGTTCTGGAAGATGGCACCATCATATTTGACATCCAGACCTCCCAGATCAAACAGAGATGTTCCTTTACGGAAATATAAGCTGCAGGTCACGAAGCGGATTTTAAGCTACTGCTTACAACAACGACCTTAGAGCATGTTTGAAAAAGACTTTCCGCAAGATGTGCGTCACAATTTGTGGGAGATTTTGTCCGGATGAGGGCGCCGTAGCGGGCTACGGCAACCGAATTCAGACAAAATATACCGCAAAGTGGGGCGTGCAGATTGCGGGAATGATTTTTCAAACAGGCTCTAAGGCATATTTTTTAATACAATCATCAGAAATAGTGCATATTTAAGGGAAGTATGTTATAATAAACGGACGTGCTTCAAAAGAATTACACCAGTCAGAAACCATCCACAGAACACTGTTGGATATGCGAAATGGTTGGCAAATACAGGAGGATGACATGATAGAAGAACATTTAGAGAACCACCTGCATGAAGGCGAGGAAGAGCATATGCATACCCATGTTCTGGAAGATGGCACCACTGTCATGCATTCCCATGGAGAACACGGACATCACCACAGTCATGCACAGACCAAGGCTGTACTGAACCGGCTTTCCCGTGCAATCGGGCACCTGGAATCCATCAAACGTATGGTGGAAGACGGCCGGGACTGCAGCGAAGTGCTGATCCAGCTTTCCGCAGTGAAATCTGCTATTAATAATACAGGCAAGATTATTTTACAGGATCACATTGAACACTGTATTGTGGATGCGGTAGAGCATGGAGACAAGGACGCCATCAAGGAACTGGAACGTGCAATTGACAGGTTTATGAAATAAATAAGGAAAAAGGAGATAGATAAAAATGGCAAAAGAATGTGACAGCAAGACTTGCGACAAATCAAGCTGTGAAGGCTGTGCCAGCAAGAAAAATCCGCAGAGCATGCAGGCTGCAATGAATGCAATGTCCAATGTAAAGCATGTGATCGGTATTGTAAGTGGTAAAGGCGGCGTTGGAAAATCCTTCGTGACAGCATCTCTTGCAAACAGAATGGCAAAGAAAGGCTATAAAGTAGGAATCCTTGACGCAGACATTACCGGACCATCCATCCCGAAAATGTATGGCCTGAAAGGCGCTGCCCAGGCAAACGACAGCGGTATTTTCCCTATGGAGACCAAAAACGGAATCAAGGTTATGTCCATTAACCTGCTTCTTCCAACTGAGGACACTCCGGTAATCTGGCGGGGACCGATCCTTGGCAACATGGTAAAACAGTTCTGGACAGATGTTATCTGGGGTGATGTAGATTACCTGTTCGTAGATATGCCACCAGGAACAGGAGACGTTCCGCTGACTGTATTCCAGTCCCTTCCGATTCAGGGAATCGTGATCGTAACCTCTCCACAGGATCTTGTAAGCATGATCGTGAAGAAGGCATACAATATGGCTGGAATGATGAAGGTGCCGGTTCTGGGCCTTGTAGAGAACTACAGCTATGTGAAATGTCCAGACTGCGGCAAAGAACTGAAAGTATTTGGCGAAAGCCACATTGACGAGATTGCCGCATCCCTAAATGTTCCGGTTCTTGGCAAAATGCCAATCGACCCGGCCTATGCAGCCAAGGTTGACGAGGGCGCCTTTGATGAGATCGATAATCCGTATATTGAAGCAGCAGATGGAGTTCTGCCACAGTAAGAGGCTGAGAGCACTATAGAAAATCACACAAATTGTGGCGAACATTTTGCAAAAAAAGATTCTGTGTAAAAACAAGATTGTAACATCCTGTTTTTACCAGAATCTTTTTCTTTTCTTTATTTCTTACTGCGGTAAGCCTCTGCTTCCCAATGGGTAATGAAATAAGTGATCTCATCTGTCATCTGAAGCGGACCGCCGAAGCTTTCTGCATAGACAGCAAGCTTGATGGCATCCTTAGCAAGAAGCTGAGCCTTGGCAGCTTTCCCCTTGTCATCTTCCATAATAAATGCACCAACGCCCTGAACCAGGATC
Source organism: Ruminococcus sp. 1001136sp1 (assembly GCF_039841815.1). Taxonomy (NCBI): domain Bacteria; kingdom Bacillati; phylum Bacillota; class Clostridia; order Eubacteriales; family Oscillospiraceae; genus Ruminococcus; species Ruminococcus sp. 1001136sp1. The sequence continues at coordinate 109,560 of NZ_JBDPGY010000005.1, forward strand.
AGTCTTGGTTCTTTATCATTTTCAGCCATAAATGCATCCAGTGCTTCTTTTGCCTGATCAATGTTTTCAACAAATAACGGATATGGACCGCAATATACAATGTGATCAGGGGTGAATGGTTTCAGAAGCGGTGCGGCAGCTTCTTTATTTTTTACAAAATTATCTGCTTCAGCAGCCGGTACAACCTCTACAGCATGTCCGAGCAGCTGGGAAAGCTTCTGTGCAGCAGCCTCTTTTTCAGGGGTAACAGCATCACTGACGTCAGCTGTTCGTTTTACCTGTTTTTCAAGGGTGGAGATCACGCCATCAAATAAAACACCAATCTCTTCTACGGTATTTGCAGCTACGAAAATACCGTGATTCTGAAGCAGAAGAACCTGAACATCTTTTCCAAATTCTTCTTTATAAGCGTTCATTTTCTCATAACAGATACGTGCAAGTGTGTATCCTGGTTTACAGATGTCGATCCAGAGAACCTCTTTACCAAGGAGCTGCTCGGAAAGTGCCTTTGCGCCATTGCCGCATGTCAGACCATTTACAAGAGTAGGATGAACATGCAGTACATAGGTATATGCAAATAAATTGTGAAGTAATGCTTCCACGCTTGGACGCTTGGTCTTATCTGCATCGGTCACTGCAGCCATTACATCTGCAAGATAGGCAGCTTCACGCTCAGTGTCATTTCCCGGATATTCTGTTTTCATGATCTCATTGAGACGGGCGCGGCTCATCTCAACGAATTCCTCTGCCTTAATGGTGGCAAGCTGTGTACCGGAGCCCTTTACATACAGTGTGGTTTCATCTTTGACAGAAGTATTTCCACCGCCTGCAAGAACGTAAGCAGGATTGCTTCCGTAAGTGTTTGACATTTTTACCAAAGTTGAAAGATCCATAAAATTTAATACCTCCCATTGTTTTTTTCATACATCTACATTGTACATGATATGATAATATTTAGCTATCAAAATATGCTAAAAAGAAGTGGTTTTTGTGCTTTTTGATGAAAAATAGTCAAAAAACTTCTGGGCAGCCTGGGATAAAGGAAGGCTTTCGTGATATACAAGGGCTAATTGTCTGGGTGGAAGCTGCTGCTTCAGGCTGACCTCTATCAGAGCGGTTTCCTGTCCACGTAAAGAAGCCAGCATGTAATCCGGAACACAGGCAATTCCAAGACCAATGCGTGCCAGATCAATAAGCAGATCATTGCTGTTAAGCTCAACCTCCGGAATCAGATTCTGTCTGTGGGATGCAAAAAACTGATGAAGATATTCACTTGTTGTGCTTTTGGACGAAAGGGTGAGAAGAGGATATTCCATCAGCTTCTTTATTTCCAGGGCTTTTCCTTCAAGTGGAAAAAAGTCCGGATTGGCAACAAAAATATCCCGAAATTCTTTTACCACCTGTACTTTTGTGTGTGCGGTAAGCCGGGAATTGGGAAGATTGCTTACGATCAGGTCCACCTGCCGGTTTTCCAGAAGCTCCACGCAGCCCATGGAGGTGCTGTTTGTGACCTTGATCCGCACTCCAGGATAATCCTGATGAAAGCGCTTCAGGTAGTCAATCAGAAAGTACCGGCAGATGGTATCGCTTGCCCCGATCCGCAGCTGCCCCTGAAGTCTGTCTTCCTCAAGAAGCTGTGCCTCCCCCTGGGAAAGCATTTCCAGGGCCGGTTTGACATGCTGGAAAAGTATTTCTCCCTCAGGGGTAAGGGAAACCTTCTTGGTGCTTCGGAAAAACAGTTCCCGTCCCAGCTTTTTTTCCAGAGTCTTGATTCCCTGGCTTACTGCAGACTGGGAAATGAACAGCTGGCGGGAGGCTTCAGAGAAGCTTAAGGTGGTGGCAACGTAGTAAAAGCATTTGTATAATTCAAGATTGATATCCATATATAAATCCTCCAAAATCAAACTCGTTACTGTCCACTCCGTGACCAGTAACACGCTTCGCGATGCACAGAAAGACGAACCTTCTTGTGACAAGCACAAGAAGTAGCGTTTGCTGCGCAAACTTAATTCTCGGGTTTTCTGTGAACTTTGTTCACAAAAAACACCTCGCGGAATATTGTCAGTGAACAGTAACTCAAACTCTGCTATGACTGATGAGCCATGTTTATTTACATATAGAAGTAATAGTAATAAAAAATATAAGATATATTAATTTTACTTATGATAAAACCTATGATACTATAATAAACGAAAATGTGCAAGAATGGATGCAGTTTTGCGCAGTCATCCAATTTTTTCAAAATGAAAAAGCACACCACACTACGATTTCACATTCACGAAAGGAGTTTTCCAATGAGTAACGTAAGACGAGTATACGTAGAAAAGAAACCATCCTTTGCCGTAAAAGCCAAAGAACTGAAGCATGAGATCAGCTCTTATCTGGGCATTCAGACTGTAACAAACGTGCGGGAACTGATCCGCTATGACGTAGAGAATATTTCTGATGATGTATTTGAAAAAGCATGCCATACCGTGTTTGCCGAGCCTCCGGTAGATGACCTTTACCTGGAGAAATTCGAGGCAGCAGATGGCGCACATATTTTTTCTGTAGAATTCCTTCCTGGCCAGTTTGACCAGAGAGCCGATTCCGCTGTACAGTGCGTACAGTTCCTGGACGAAAATGCACAGCCAATTATCCGTTCAGCAACTACTTATGTGATCGAAGGTGACATTACAGAGGAAGAATTCGAGGCAATCAAGAATCACTGCATTAACCCTGTAGATTCCCGTGAGACAGGCCTTCAGAAGCCGGAGACACTGGTTACAGAGTTCAAGGATCCGGAAGATGTTAAGATCTTTGATGGCTTCCGTGATATGGAGGAAGCACCATTAAAAGAGCTTTACAGTTCCCTGAACCTTGCTATGACATTTAAGGATTTCCTTCATATTCAGAACTATTTTAAGAACGAGGAGAAACGTGATCCATCCATGACCGAGATCCGTGTTCTGGATACATACTGGTCTGATCATTGCCGTCATACCACATTCTCCACTGAGCTTACACAGGTGAAATTTGACGAAGGTGATTATAAAACTCCTATCGTTGATACCTATAACAGATATCTTTCCGACAGAGAAGTCCTTTATAAGGGACGGGACGACAAATTCGTCTGCCTGATGGATCTTGCCCTTATGGCTATGAAGAAACTGAAATCCGAAGGCAAGCTTCAGGATCAGGAAGAGTCCGACGAGATCAATGCCTGCAGTATTGTAGTGCCGGTTGATGTAAATGGAAAAGAAGAGGAATGGCTGATCAACTTCAAGAATGAGACACACAACCATCCGACAGAAATCGAGCCATTTGGTGGCGCAGCTACCTGTCTTGGCGGTGCAATCCGTGACCCACTTTCCGGACGTACTTATGTATATCAGGCAATGCGTGTAACAGGAGCAGCAGATCCTACTGTTTCTGTAAAAGAGACTCTGAAGGGCAAGCTTCCGCAGAAGAAATTGGTTCGTGGCGCAGCCCACGGCTACAGCTCCTACGGCAACCAGATCGGTCTTGCTACCGGTTATGTAAAAGAAATCTATCATCCGAATTACGTTGCAAAACGTATGGAGATCGGTGCAGTTATGGGTGCTGCTCCAAGACGTGCAGTTATCCGTGAGAACTCTGATCCGGGAGATATCATCATCCTTCTTGGCGGACGTACCGGACGTGACGGCATCGGTGGTGCTACCGGTTCCTCCAAGGTACATACAGAGGCTTCTATCGAGGTCTGCGGCGCTGAGGTACAGAAAGGAAATGCACCTACAGAGCGTAAGATCCAGCGTATGTTCCGTCGTGAGGAAGTCAGCTATATCATTAAGAAATGTAACGACTTCGGTGCAGGCGGTGTATCCGTAGCAATCGGAGAGCTGGCACCTGGTCTTCAGATCGACCTTGACAAAGTTCCGAAAAAATATGCAGGTCTTGACGGTACTGAGATCGCAATTTCCGAGTCCCAGGAGCGTATGGCAGTTGTTGTTGCTCCGGAAGACGTAGAGAAATTCCTTGGTTTTGCAAACGAAGAGAACCTGGAGGCAGTTCCGGTTGCAGTTGTAACAAAAGAGCCAAGACTGGTGCTTTCCTGGAGAGGAAAAGAGGTTGTAAATATTTCCCGTGCATTCCTTGATACCAACGGTGCACATCAGGAGACAACCGTAGAAGTTGAAATCCCGAATAAAGAGGGCAACCTTTTTGAAGAGCGTCCGGACGTAGCCGATGTAAGAGAAAAATGGCTTTCCACACTGGCAGACTTAAATGTATGCTCCCAGAAGGGCCTTGTAGAGATGTTTGACAGCTCCATTGGTGCAGGAAGCGTTCTTATGCCTTATGGCGGTAAAAATCAGCTTACAGAGACTCAGGCAATGGTTGCAAAGGTACCTGTACAGAATGGAACAACTAATACTGTAACTATGATGAGCTATGGCTTTGATCCATACTTATCCTCCTGGAGCCCATATCACGGAGCTGCTTATGCAGTGACAGAATCTGTTGCAAGAATCGTGGCAGCAGGTGGTGATTATAAGAAGATCCGCTTCACCTTCCAGGAATACTTCCGTCGTATGACAGAGGATCCAAAGAGATGGAGCCAGCCATTTGCAGCACTTCTTGGTGCTTATGCAGCACAGATGGGCTTCGGTCTTCCGTCTATCGGTGGTAAGGACAGTATGTCCGGAACCTTCAATGACATTGATGTTCCGCCAACACTGGTTTCCTTTGCAGTGGATGTTGCCAAGCTTCAGGATGTGATTACACCAGAGCTGAAAAAGGCTGGAAATAAACTGGTATGGCTTCGTGCACCCAAGGATCAGTACGATTTACCAGACTATACAGGCATTATGGAGCAGTATGAGAAGCTTCACAATGATATGCAGGCTGGAAAAGTGGTTTCCGCTTATGCACTTGACCGTCACGGTATTGCGGCAGCAGTCAGCAAGATGGCATTTGGAAATGCAATGGGCGTGAAGATCGAGCATAATCTGGATCCAAGAGACTTCTTTGCACCAGGCTTCGGCGATCTGGTTCTGGAAGTTCCGGCTGAAAAGGTTGGTCAGCTTTCTATCACATATACCGTGATCGGTGAAGTAACAGATAATGGTAAATTCTCATATGGAAATGCTGAGCTCACAGTAGATGAGGCTTACAAGGCATGGACAGGCACTCTGGAGAAGGTCTTTAAGACAACCTCTGGTGAAGAAAACGATGGACCAGTTGCCATGGCTGTAAAGACAGCAGATCCGGAAGCAACCTATGAGAATGGTATTTATAATACAAAGAATATTTATGTCTGCAAGCATAAAGTAGCAAAACCTCGCGTATTCATTCCTGTATTCCCAGGAACAAACTGTGAGTACGACAGTACAAAGGCATTCGAGAGAGCCGGAGCTGAGGTAGACGTTAAGGTATTTAAGAACTTAAGTGCAGAGGATATCCGTGATTCTGTGGAAATATTTGAGAAATCCATTGATCAGGCACAGATGATCATGTTCCCAGGCGGCTTCTCCGCTGGTGATGAGCCAGACGGTTCTGCGAAATTCTTTGCAACTGCCTTCCAGAATGCAAAGATCAAAGAAGCTGTTATGAAGCTGTTAAATGAGAGAGATGGTCTTGCACTTGGTATCTGTAATGGATTCCAGGCGCTGATCAAGCTGGGACTTGTTCCATACGGCGAGATCTGCGGACAGAAAGAGGATTCTCCTACACTGACCTATAACACCATCGGACGTCATATTTCCAAGATGGTTTACACAAAGGTTGTAAGCAACAAGTCTCCATGGCTGCAGAAAGCCACACTTGGCGGTGTATACTGCAACCCGGCTTCCCACGGTGAGGGACGCTTCGTAGCAAACGATGAATGGCTTGCTAAGCTCCTTGCAAACGGTCAGGTAGCTACCCAGTATGTAAATCCAAACGGAGAGCTGGATCAGTCCGAAGAATCCAATATCAACGGATCTACCTATAACATTGAGGGTATCACAAGCCCGGATGGACGTGTCCTTGGTAAGATGGCACACAGCGAGCGCCGCGACAATGGCGTTGCAATCAACATCTATGGACAGCAGGATATTCAGATCTTTGAGTCCGGTGTTGAGTACTTCAAATAAAACGTTGCAAATAAAACGTTAAAAAAGAAATATCCTGGTAAGTACAAAGCTTTTTCCGCATTGTAACTTATCCAGGATATTTTTTGTATCTTCATTACTTTGATTTTCGTCGCCGCAGATGCATTGCCATCAATATAGTTCTTGCGCTATATTTAATGATTTTAATGAAATATTTTCCCGGCTATTTCCATCTAATGTATGTAAAAGGAAATACAGCAATTGATTTCGTGTACTGCAGAACACAAAAAGGAGCGAAAAACCTTATGGAGAATTTGGTGAAAAAGGCAAAATCCGGAGATTCCGGTGCATTTGCACAGCTCATCCGGATGAATACCCAGAGCATGTATAAAGTAGCCTGGGCCTATCTGAAGAATGACGAAGATGTGGCAGATGCCATACAGGAAACGATTTTAAAGTGTTATGAGAAGCTTTCCACTTTAAAAAAGGATTCTTACTTCAAAACCTGGATGATTCGGATTTTGATCAATAACTGCAATGAAATGCTTCGGCATAAAGGCCGTGTTTTTCCTACGATGGAAATGGAAGAGGGAATCTTCGAGGAATCAGGCTATGTAGATTGTGAGTGGAAGGAAATCCTGGCATCCCTGGAAGAGAAGTACCAGGTGGTGATGCTTTTGTATTACAGCAAATCCCTTAGTGTAAAGGAAATTGCCGCTCTTCTGGAAATCAGCCAGAATACAGTGCTTACAAGGCTCTCCAGAGCCAGAAAACAGCTTCGTGCAGAGTATGAAGGAGGATATATTCATGGATGATAAATTGTTTGATGTTTTTTCAGAAGAAACAGAAGTGCCGGAATGTGTGCGCAGGCGTGTAGATGAGACATTGGAAATGATAGAGAATTCGGCAGAGTCCGATAGAGGGTATCAGAAAGAAGAAAAAACGGGAAAAGTAATAAATGGCACTGACAGAATGGGAAAAATTGGTACACGGAAAAACTGGAAGCGCAGTTTAATCCTGACATTTGCGGCAGTGATGGCATTTGGTGCCACTGTTTTTGCAGCAGAGAAGTATATAGGAATTTCCGGTTTTTTTCAGGAAGTTGGAAATAAGATGCCGGAAGAAGCCAAGGGGCTGATTGAAAAAGATCCGGTGCAGCAGGAAGATGGCGATTCCATTCTCACTTACACCGTGAAGGAAGCCCTATGTGATAAGAACAGTGTCCAGGTGGTGGTGGAAGTCACAGCGAAAGAAAGAGGCAAATATCTTCTGGCAGGACAAGACACCATGAATGAGGATCCTGTAAGAAATCTTGGAATTGAAAGTGACAAGACAATAGGAGAATATGCCGCAGAAAAAGGGCTGATCATCGTAAAGGTTGGAGCCAGCTTTGATTTTGATTCAGATCTTGGCATTGAAACAGCAGTGGGAGATTATCGAAATCTGGAAGATGATGTAGTAGATTTCTATTCTTCCGCGGTAAAGACAAATGAGAGTAAGAATCTTACCATTTCCTGCATCGGAACTGCCACGCTTCCGGATGCTAAGTGCGTTGATGATGTGATGCGTACAAATATTACTTTCCAGCTGGAAGATAAGAGCCAGGGGAAAAGTATGACCTATGTGCCTGTGGATGGTGAAGGGATAACTGCAGCTGGAAAAGTAAAGATCCTGTCCGCAGATATAGAAGAAACAGAAGTGGGCGATTACGTCACAATCCATTGCATCTTCTTAGAAGAGTGCGACAGTATTTCCCTTGACGTAATGGATCTGAATGGAAATCTGTGGCAGCTTTCCGACCTTGGCGGTGGTTCAGAGGTGGCAGAGGTTGGAAAAGAAGCCACCTTCCAGAGAAGCTATCAGAAAACGGACCTTGCCGACGAAATCGGAATACGGGGATATGACTATGAAACGAATACCACGTATGAGCCGGTAAAAATGAAGCTTAAGAAATAGAATAATCGAAAAAAGTCCCCATTCACTGTTTTTTGCAATTAAAACAGTGGGATGGGGACTTATTTGATTTGTTAAATTAAGATTATCCGAACTTTCGCATATTACTCAGATCGGAAAAATCAATCATTTTGATTTCTTCAACGTTGCCGGTTGAGCCCATTGGGCAAACGGCGTAGTTTCGCGTCTCATTTCCTATAGTAAGTTTTACCACATAATGCCATATGGACCATGATGGAGAGCCAACCGGATAATCACCAAAGCAATAATGAATATCATCAAATCCACCGACTAATTCAGCGAACTCACCGAGAACTGACGGTGATGTGCTAGAGTTCCAACGGTAAGTTACAAAAAATGGCTCATTGGGATCTGCTGCCAGATCGACTGTATGATCGTTATATCTGGTTAAATATTTAAAGCGGCCTGGTTCTCTGAGGTAGGCACTTATAGCGTCCATCTTTTCAAAAGGAGTCATATCAGCAGTTGTAGTTTTGTTAATAATGTCAATCATCCATGCGTTTTTGGCCTGTTTATAATCCAGAACATTTAATGTCACTGTATTTGCAACCGTATAACCTGATAATGAATATTCCCTGAATTCTACAGTGTTGGTTCCTGCTTCGAAAAATATCGCGTATTTGATATAACCGCCTTTTACTTTCTCTAATGAAGTAGTTCCTGAGTCATTGTTTTCTAAAGGAATATCATCAAAGAAACGAGATGAACCACTTCTGTATGCGCTGGTCCGCGAGTCATTTCCATTAAAAATCAAGGAAAAAGAGTTCGGATCCGGATTGTCTGTCTTTATAAAAAAAGGTTTGGGACAACCGGTGTAAATATCTGCCTTCTGTTTGTCCAGACCATAAATTTCATATGTATATTTAGCTGGTGCAGTTCCTTCTTTATCGTGTGCAGGCAGATCAGCTTTGGGAATCGGTGTGGGTGTAGGAACCGGTGTGGATGTAGGCGTTGGTGTAGGTGTAGGGGTAGGGGTTGCACTTTGGTGGGTACTGTTTGTCTTTTTGTTTGTTGTGCAATGGCCTGTAGAAGACCATTTGGAATAATATTTTTTTCCTTTAACAGTCATGTAAGTGCGGGTTTGCATATAATATGTAGTCCCGGCACGGAGGCCATTGAGAAAAATTGTGTTGTTTTTGTTACCTTTGACTGTTATAGTTTTGGCATTTTTTAGTTTTGAATTAGTGGCATAGCGCAGCTGGTAACCACTGGTCTGGGAGGTTTGTCTTTTTATTACTACAGTTGTAGCTGCTGTTTTTGCATAGATATTCATGATCTGGGCTTTCGGCGGTAAAATGACAAACTGTTTTTTAGCAGTACCGGTATAAGTGCCTTTTCCAATAATCTGAACCGTGTAAGTTCCTACTTTTTTGCAGCCTTTAGAGTACTTTACAATATAGTTTTTCTTTTCCTTCAAGACTTTTCCTTTATAAGTTACTCTTACTTTGGGACGCTGTACCTTTTTATTATAGGTAAGCTTTGTGGCTGATAATTTAATCCTGGTATTTTTCACATTTACCTTTGCTGCGGCAAATACCTGGCTTGAACTGCAAAACAGAAGCAGTAAAATAATGAGGCAGAGGTGAATCTGCCGGTGTAGATGATGATTTTTTTTCATGGCTTTTTACTCCTTTTATATGATAAGTTTATTGGGTTTTATAAAAATATAACTATTTATGACCAGACCGTAGCAGCCATTTCTGGTCAATCTTTTTTACCTCATCATCTGCAAAACGGATATGCAGCCGGACGGAATTGGACAGCTGTACGATTTCCTCTACAGTGCCTTCTCCGAATTTGGGATGAGTTACCATATCGTTTACCTGGAATTTTATTTCGCTATGTTTGGCGCTTTTGTAGGCCTGTTCACGGCGGTAGGTGTCCCGGATGGGAACTGTCTTGTCGTGAATAGGGTTTTTCAGAGCTTTGTCATAATCGTGCTTCAGAAGGCTTTCTCCGATTCTATAATAGGGAGTAGGCGCGGCGCCCACAAGAGAACAGCAGTATTTCCAGGCGCTCCCGTGTTTCCCGGCTTGCCAGTTGTACTGCGCCGGTATTTTCATATTGTACTGCATATAATGGGCGTATTCGTGCTTATAAAGATCCAGGCGATCCTCTTTGGAAAGAGGCTTCTTTACGGCATAACCAATAAACAGAAGGGAAAAATAGAAGCCTTCCTTTTCATGAGAAGAAGCAGGTGTATAAGAGCCAAGTACAGCCTCATCGTAACCAAAGCGGATAGGCACAGAAGCTCCCCGAAGCCCAAACCTGCGGTCAAGAGTCTGGAACAAAGCGCGGATCTGAGCTTCGTGGATGGTAGCTTCATTATCAAGAAGTTTACGGATAGATGGGTCAATATTCATGCAGTTACTCCTTTAAAAATTATTAACTGGAAAAAATACATGCCAAGTTTTATGGCGTTTGACTTGAAAACTCCCACTGACAGATCGCGAAGCGACTGCGTTCATGAGCAAGTAGCGAAGCGGACATTCCAGGTCCGCTTCGCTGATAGATAAAAAAAATAGATGCTGCAATCTGCAACATCTATAATAGCGAGAGGGGGATTCGAACCCTCGACACCGCGGGTATGAACCGCGTGCTCTAGCCAACTGAGCTATCTCGCCATATTCAATTAAAAAAACTTTTGCTGAAAAGTCTGTGCGTATAAAAGACTATCAGCAAAGTAGCGAGAGGGGGATTCGAACCCTCGACACCGCGGGTATGAACCGCGTGCTCTAGCCAACTGAGCTATCTCGCCATATTCAATTAAAAAAACTTTTGCTGAAAAGTCTGTGCGTATAAAAGACTATCAGCAAAGTAGCGAGAGGGGGATTCGAACCCTCGACACCGCGGGTATGAACCGCGTGCTCTAGCCAACTGAGCTATCTCGCCATATTCATTTCATAAGTATGGGGCCTACAGGGCTCGAACCTGTGACCCTCTGCTTGTAAGGCAGATGCTCTCCCAGCTGAGCTAAGACCCCATATACAAACTGTGAAGTATCTTCTCTTCCGCAGCTCGCTTTGCTATTATACTATTAACTGTCGCAAATTGTCAACAACTTTTTTAAATTTTTTCAAAAAAATTTAGAATTATATTTTTTTACTATTTTATTGGAAAAAAAGAAAACTAGAGCCTGTTTGCAAAATCTCCCGCAAAGTGGGGCGTGCAGATTGCAGAAAGCCTTTCTCAAACATGCTCTGGAAACAGAAATTTTTATTTTGGGTCCTTATTTGCAAAAAGCGGAAAACAATTTGGCAAGTAAGGTTCTTTCCAAAATGAGAATTGGTGTTATACTGAGTCTGTAAACAAGAAGAACAAACAAAAGCATACCGGATACCTGCAAGAAGAAAAAGAACGGACGCAGCGTATTCGTATGGTCTCATAAGAAAGGGCTTACAAACTCGCTCTGAGATCATAATTGCGATCAGCTGACAATTGTTTTTCCTATTAGGAAACGTCAGTTGGCGATACGAAAAATAGAAGAGGAGAAGATGGTATGAAGATTTTAGATTCCAAATTTATGAAGGGCTTTATCAAAATGGCAGACGATGGTTTCCAGCAGGGCTGGCATGAGAGAAATGGCGGAAACTTAAGCTATCGTCTGAAAGCAGAAGAAGTAGAAATGATCCGTCCCCGTCTGAATGCACCAGGTGAGTGGCAGCCTATCGGCACAGAGGTGCCGGGACTTGCAGGAGAGTTTTTCCTAGTAACCGGAAGCGGCAAATATTTCAGAAACATAGCAGTTGACCCGGAAGCATGTCTTGCAATCATTGAACTGGATGACAAGGGTGTTAATTACAGGATCCGCTGGGGACTGGTAGAAGGCGGCCGCCCAACCAGCGAGCTTCCAACCCACCTTATGAATCATGAGGTAAAAAAGAAGCTTACAAACGGCAGACATCGTGTTATTTATCACGCACATACAACCAACACCATCGCATTAACCTTTGTCCTTCCACTGGATGACAAGGTATTTACAAGAGAGCTGTGGGAGTCTGCAACAGAATGCCCGGTTGTTTTCCCAGATGGCGTAGGCGTTGTAGGCTGGATGGTACCAGGCGGAAGAGAAATTGCAGTAAAAACAGCGGAGCTGATGAAGAAATATGACGTTGTTATCTGGGCACATCATGGAATGTTCTGCTCCGGTGAGGACTTTGACCTGACCTTTGGCCTTCTCCATACAGTAGAGAAGTCCGCGGAAATCCTGGTGAAGGTAATGTCCATGGCACCGCGTAAGCTTCAGACCATTACTCCTGATGATTTCCGCGCAGTAGCCAAAGACTTTCATGTTACTTTACCGGAAGAATTTCTTTATGAAAAAGAGCAGTAAGTAAATTAATATAATAATGTGAGATCTGTCTGTGATGAGAAAATTCACAGGCAGATTTTTTACGTTAGAGGAAATCAATTTTAATAAATGTTTATAAAATATGAAAAAATTGCTTGACAATTCATTGCCCGTATGCTATTTTAAATAAAAATTCAATTCAACGAACTAAACCGATGAAGCGGGAATAAAAACAATCGTGCACCCACAGAGAGTCCGGGAGGCTGAGAGCCGGGCGGTAAGGCAGTTTGTTAAATGGGCCGCTGAGGGCGCATGGAAAGGCAGAATGAGTGCAGAAGAAATGCAGACATATCTGATTGAAGCATGAAAGAAGATTCTGCAGAAGCCAAGTATTATGCGACGTAGGACATACGTCAGTTGTCAGGAATATGATGGTATTCCGTTAAGAGCACGATTTTATCGTGAAGCAAGGTGGCACCGCGGGTGAATATTCAGACCCGTCCTTGACAGATATGGAAATTCTGTCCTGGACGGGTTTTTTGTGTACTAGAAAATTACTCCGTAATGTTCCTGTTACACCTAAAAACGCTCTGCGAGGATGCGGCGCGTGCACTGTTCAGGAAATAAATCGGGAGGTGTTCTATGTATCCAACATTTGATAAAATCAGGGAAATGGCAACAGGAGATTACAAAAGAATTCCAATCTGCAAAGAGTTATACGCAGACAGCTACACACCAGTAGAGATGATGCGGATTCTGCAAAAGGCGAGTCATCACTGCTATCTGCTGGAAAGCGCCAGCCAGAGCGAAGCGTGGGGCAGGTATTCTTTTCTGGGATATGACCCTTCCATGGAAATCACCTGTACAGACGGAATCCTGCGAATTCGAAAAACCAGTAAGACGGAAACTTTTGGTAGAAGCGGCAATGCTGCAGAAAGCAGTACAGAAAGCAGTACAGAAGAGGTTCGACAGGTTGCCCATCCAGGCGATGCCATCCGTGAAATCATCAGTCAGTACAAAAGTCCGGTTATGGACGATATGCCCACATTTACCGGCGGTCTGGTAGGTTACTTCTCCTACGACTACATCAAATACAGTGAGCCCAAGCTGGAACTAAAAGATAAGGAACAGCAGGATTTTCGGGATCTGGATCTGATGCTGTTTAATGATGTGATCGCATTCGACCACTACCGTCAGAAGGTTTTTCTTATTACAGGTGTGATGACAGATGATCTGGAAAAGTCCTATAAACAGGCCTGTGAAAAACTGGAAGAAATGACAGAGCTGATCAAAAAGGGTGAGAAAAAAATCTTTCCTCCGATCAGGCTTAAATCTGAAATCCAGCCTCAGTTCGTTAAAGAAAAATATTGCCAGATGGTGGAAACGGCGAAGCATTATATCCACGAGGGCGATATTTTCCAGGTGGTTTTGTCAAACCCCATGAGGGCAAAAGCAGAGGGCAGCCTGTTTGATACTTACCGTGTTCTGAGAGCTACCAACCCATCCCCCTACATGTTCTATTTTTCCAGTGATGACATTGAAATCGCAGGTGCCTCCCCGGAGACACTGGTGAAATTAGAGCATGGCAAGTTAAGCACTTTCCCACTGGCAGGAACAAGGCCGCGAGGAAAAACACCGGAAGAGGACAAAGCCCTGGAAGCAGATCTTCTTCAGGATGAAAAAGAGCTTGCCGAGCACAACATGCTTGTAGATCTGGGAAGAAACGATATTGGAAAAATCAGTGAGCTTGGCAGCGTAAAAGTGGAAAAATACCTGACTGTGGAACGTTATTCCTGTGTCATGCACCTGGGCTCCACAGTAACAGGAACTATCAAAAAGGGCAAAGATGCCATAGACGCAGTGGATGCCATCTTACCTGCAGGAACCCTTTCAGGGGCACCGAAATTCCGTGCCTGCCAGATCATTCAGGAACTGGAACAAAGCAAGAGAGGCATTTACGGCGGTGCAATCGGATATGTGGATTTCACAGGAAATCTGGATGTGTGCATTGCAATCCGTCTGGTATATAAGAAAAAAGATGAAATCTGTATCCGGTCGGGAGCCGGAATCGTGGCAGACAGCGTACCGGAAAAAGAATTTGAAGAGTGCCAGAATAAGGCAAGAGCGGTGGTAAGGGCCATCAGCCAGGCAGAGGAGGGATTAGAATGATTTTACTGATTGATAATTACGACAGCTTTTCCTATAACCTGTATCAGCTGATCGGGTCCGTTAATCCGGATATTCAGGTGGTTCGAAATGACGAAATTTCCCTGGGAGAAATAGAGAAGCTGGCACCGGAAGCAATTGTTCTTTCCCCGGGTCCTGGAAGACCGGAGGAGGCAGGCATCTGTATTCCGGTGATCAAAGAGTTCGCTGGAAAAATCCCAATTCTGGGTGTGTGTCTGGGACATCAGAGCATCTGCGAAGCCTTTGGCGGAGTGGTTTCCTATGCAAAAGAACTGAAGCATGGGAAAAGAGATGAGATGATCCAGTGCGGTTCCAATGTCCTGTTTAAGGGACTCCCGAAAAAGTTCCCGGCAGCAAGATATCATTCCCTGGCAGCAATAGAAGAGACTCTTCCGGAGGAGCTGGTTGTGACAGCCAGAGCAGAAGATGGAGAAATCATGGCAGTGGAGCATAAGGAATATCCGGTTTATGGTGTACAGTTTCATCCTGAGTCTGTTATGACTCCCGATGGAAGGAAGATGATTGAGAATTTTCTAGAGCGTGTTTGAAAAAGGCTTTCTGCAAGATGTGCGTCACAATTTGTGGGAGATTTTGTCCGGATGAGGGCGCCGTAGCGGGCTACGGCAACCGAATTCGGGCAAAATCTCCCGCAAAGTGGGGCGTGCAGATTGCGGGAATGATTTTTCAAACACGCTCTGGAAGCGCAAGTCAGATTTGACAATTTATAAAGGACAACATCAGAGAGGAGCAGAAAAAATGATCAGAGAAAGTATTATCAAATTATCGAAGAAACAGAACTTAACCTATCAGGAAGCAGAAGAGGTAATGGACGAGATTATGAGCGGAAAAGCTACTCCGGTACAAATGTCAGCCTATCTGACTGCTCTGGCATTGAAAGGGGAAACTATTGATGAGATTACCGCTTCCGCGGCAGGCATGAGAGCACACTGCATCAAGCTGCTTCATAACATGGATGTACTGGAAATCGTAGGTACTGGTGGAGACGGCTCCAATTCCTTTAACATTTCCACTACTGCCTCCCTTGTGATCGCAGCAGGAGGTGTACCGGTAGCAAAGCATGGAAACAGAGCTGCTTCTTCAAAATCAGGAGCCGCAGATGTGCTGGAAGCTCTGGGCGTTAAGATCACAATTCCACCGGAAAAAAGCCAGGAGCTTTTGGAAAAAATCGGAATCTGCTTCCTGTTTGCCCAGAACTATCACATTGCAATGAAGTATGTGGCTCCAATCCGTAAAGAGCTGGGAATCCGTACTGTATTTAATATTCTTGGACCGTTAAGCAACCCGGCTGGCGCCAATATGGAGCTGATGGGTGTTTATGATGAAGCCCTTGTTGAGCCTCTTGCGCAGGTTATGGCAAATCTTGGAGTAACAAGAGGAATGGTTGTCTTTGGACAGGACAGTCTGGATGAAATTTCCATGAGTGCACCGACTTCTGTATGTGAGATCAAAGATGGCAAATTTACATCCTATGTACTCACTCCGGAGCAGTTTGACTATGAGCGCTGCACAAAAGAGGAGCTTCAGGGAGGAACCCCGCAGGAGAACGCCGAAATCACAAAAGCAATTCTGGAAGGCAAAGAGACAGGTGCGAAACGTCATGCAGTTTGCCTGAATGCTGGTGCCGCACTTTATATTGCAGGCAAAGCAGCTTCCATTGAAGAAGGTGTGAAGATGGCAGAGCAGCTGATCGACAGCGGGGCTGCCCTGAAGAAACTGGAAGAATTTATACAAAAGAGTAATCAAGAGTGAAAAATAAACACAAATAATAACAAAAATAACAATAATCACATCACAAAACAAAATAGCACTGAAAAAAATAACAATATAACTCATTTGGATAAAGATGACGACAAGAGAGAATGACATCACAGAGAGTTTTACAGGAGATAGAATGAGTATTTTAAACGAGATAGCAGCGCGCACAAAAGAGCGTATTGCGGAGGAAAAATTTAAATTCCCATTAAGGGAACTTATCTCACAGCAGAATTCCGATCTGGCGAAACATGCCGAGGAAAAAATCTCTTTTCTGGAGGCATTAAAAAAGCCGGGAATGTCTTACATCTGTGAAGTAAAAAAAGCGTCTCCTTCAAAAGGATTGATCGCACCAGATTTTCCTTATCTGGACATTGCAAAGGAATATGAGCAGGCCGGTGCTTCTGCAATCTCCTGTCTCACAGAGCCCTTTTATTTCCAGGGCGCAGACAGGTATTTGCAGGAAATTTCCCAGGCAGTGAATATTCCGGTGCTTCGAAAGGATTTTACAGTAGATGAGTACATGCTCTACCAGGCAAAAGCATTTGGGGCTTCCGCTGTACTTCTGATTTGTGCGATTCTTGATAACAGCCAGTTAAAAGCCTTTGGGGAACTGGCACAGGAGCTGGGGCTGGATGCTCTGGTAGAAGCTCATGATCAGTGGGAAGTGGACCGTGCTTTGAATCTTGGAGCAAAAATCGTGGGAGTGAACAACCGGAATCTCCATGATTTTACCGTTGATATGGGAAACAGTATCAGACTGCGGAACATGGCACCTGCTGATACGGTGTTTGTTTCCGAAAGTGGTATTAAGACAGCGGAGGATATCCGTATATTATATGAAAACAAAGTAGATGCAGTCCTGATCGGGGAGACCTTAATGCGCAGCCCTGACAAGAAAGCGGCACTTGGGGCATTAAATGCAGGGATTGTCTGAGCTGACTCATGGTGATAAGTGATATTCCATGCACGCTCTGGCAATCTAAGATGTACAATGTGCTGATAAAATAGTTGGAAAATAAAAAATTAAAGAAAAGGAACGAAACAGTATGGCAAAATTAAAAATTTGCGGTCTGACCTGCAAAGAGGATATTGAAGCCGTAAATGGAGCAAAACCGGATTTTGCGGGATTCATAATTGAAGTTCCAGGAAGAAGACGAAGCCTTACGGCAGAACAGGTCAAAGTCCTGGTTAAGGGACTGGACAAGGAAATCCTTCCCGTAGGTGTATTCGTAAACGCTGCCCCGGAACTCCCCATTTCCTTATTAAGAGATGGCACCCTATGGGCAGCCCAGCTTCACGGGGATGAAGACGAAGACTACATCGAAAAAATCCAGAATATGACTGGAAAGCCTGTCATCAAGGCCTTTTCCATAAAAACACCCGAAGATGTACAGCGGGCCCTTCGAAGCCCTGCCGACTACATCCTCTTAGACCAGGGCGCAGGAGGAACCGGCGAACCTTTCGACTGGACCCTGGTTCCCCCAGTCCGTCGCCCATTCTTCCTTGCCGGAGGAATCGGTCCCGAAAACCTCCGCAGCGCCATCGGAACCTTACACCCATGGGCTGTAGACCTGAGCAGCAGCCTGGAAACCGATGGAAGAAAAGACCGGGCGAAAATACAGCAGATTGCCCGTATGCTGAAGCAGATTAATACACTGGAAGCATACAGAAAAGAGCGAGAAGCAGATTTAGAGTGAAAAAAGTAATTCATATACAAAACAGCGAAACGAAAGGAACCAACACTATGTCAAACGGAAGATTTGGAATCCACGGCGGCCAGTATATCCCCGAAACCCTGATGAACGCGGTGATCGAACTGGAAGAAGCATACAACCACTATAAAGACGACCCGGAATTCAACCGGGAGCTTACAGAACTTTTAAATGAATATGCAGGAAGACCATCCCGCCTCTACTACGCAGCTCACATGACCGAAGACCTTGGCGGCGCAAAGGTTTATCTAAAAAGAGAAGACTTAAACCACACCGGCGCCCACAAGATCAACAACGTCTTAGGTCAGGTGCTTCTTGCCAAAAAAATGGGCAAAACCCGTGTCATCGCGGAAACTGGAGCAGGACAGCATGGTGTAGCCACAGCCACAGCAGCAGCCCTTATGGGAATGGAATGCGAGGTATTCATGGGAAAAGAAGACACCGAGCGCCAGGCATTAAATGTATATAAGATGTGTCTCCTTGGAGCAAAAGTTCATCCTGTAACCTCCGGAACTGCCACCCTGAAAGATGCCGTATCCGAGACCATGCGTGAATGGACCAACCGTATAGCAGATACCCATTATGTACTGGGCTCCGTTATGGGCCCTCACCCTTTCCCAACCATTGTCCGCGATTTCCAGGCAGTTATCTCCAAAGAAATCAAAGAACAGATGCTGGAAAAAGAAGGCAGGCTTCCAGATGCAGTCCTTGCCTGTGTAGGCGGCGGTTCCAATGCCATCGGAACCTTTTACCACTTTATTGAAGACAAAGATGTACAGCTGATCGGCTGCGAGGCAGCAGGCCGTGGCGTAAATACTGCAGAGACCGCAGCCACCATTGCCACTGGCAGACTTGGAATCTTCCATGGAATGAAATCCTATTTCTGCCAGGACGAGTACGGACAGATCGCGCCGGTTTACTCTATTTCCGCAGGACTGGATTATCCGGGAATCGGACCGGAGCATGCCCACCTTTACGACACTGGTCGTGCCCAGTATGTACCTGTAACAGATGAAGAAGCAGTAGAAGCCTTTGAATATCTTTCCAAAACAGAAGGAATCATTCCTGCCATTGAAAGCGCCCACGCTGTTGCCTATGCAAGAAAAATCGTGCCCCAGATGGGCAAGGATCAGTGCGTAGTCATTACCATTTCCGGCAGGGGTGACAAAGACTGTGCAGCAATCGCAAGATACAGAGGGGAGGATATCCATGAGTAACCGAATTTCAGAAGCATTTGCAAAAGGAAAAGCATTTATCCCATTTATCACCTGCGGAGATCCATCTCTGGAGATCACCGAGCAGCTTGTCTATGCAATGGAGGAAGCAGGCGCAGACCTTATTGAGCTTGGAATCCCGTTTTCCGACCCGACAGCAGAAGGTCCTGTGATCCAGGAAGCCAATGTGCGTGCACTGAGCGGCGGAGTAACCACAGACAAGATCTTTGACATGGTGGTAAAAATCCGTAAAAAAACCAGTATCCCAATGGTATTTATGACTTACGCAAACGTTGTTTTTTCCTATGGAACAGAGCGTTTCATCAGGAAAGCAGCAGAAATTGGAATGGATGGACTGATTCTTCCTGATGTACCTTTTGAGGAAAAAGAGGAGTTCGACGTGGTCTGCAAACAGTATGGTCTGGAGCTGATTTCCTTGATTGCCCCCACATCCCACGATCGGATCACCCGGATTGCAAAAGAGGCAAATGGCTTCGTATACTGCGTTTCCTCCCTTGGCGTAACCGGAACCAGAACCCAGATCACCACCGATATAGGAGCAATGGTGAAGCTGGTAAAAGCTGCAAAGGACATTCCCTGTGCAGTAGGCTTCGGCATCTCCACCCCGGAGCAGGCAAAGAAAATGGCTGCCCAGTCTGACGGTGCGATTGTAGGCTCCGCCATTGTGAAAATTTGTGCCGCACATGGAGAAAACTGCGTCCCATATGTAAAGGATTATGTAAAGTCTATGAAAGACGCTGTGCGTGAGGCTTAAGCAGGAAGAATATAAAAAATGGAAAAGAAATGCTTCAGTTTTTCCAAAAATAAGCAGAACAGACCAAAAAAATTTAGCTTGTTTTAATTCTAAAAAGACTATAAAAGAGGGCAAAAGCGTTGACATTTTGCCCTCTTTTTTTTATAGTATCATATGTGAATTAATTTTATGTGTAAAATAAATGGTAATGAAAAAGAGGAATGAAGTTGGAGAAAAAACTGGTATTTATTTTTAATCCCAAAGCAGGGAAGGGCAAGATCAAGACATCTCTGATGGATATAGTAGATATCTTTAATAAAGGCGGTTATGAGGTGATCATCCGCGCAACTCAGGCCCCGAAGGATGCCTATGAACAGGTGAAGAAATATGCAGACAAGGTGGATCTGATCGTCTGCAGCGGCGGTGACGGCACGCTGGATGAAGTGGTTACAGGAATTACCGAGGTGGGAAGCAAGGTTCCGGTCGGATACATACCGGCAGGAAGCACCAATGACTTTGCCAACAGCCTTTTTATGCCGAAAAATATGCTGGATGCGGCATCTATGATCATGAAGGAAGAGATTTACAGATGCGACGTAGGCAGATTTAACAGCCAGACTTTTGCCTATGTAGCTGCTTTTGGTCTTTTTACAGATGTGTCTTATGAGACAAGTCAGGATCTGAAGAACATTCTGGGTCATCTTGCTTATGTCCTGGAAGGTGCCAAGAGACTTCTGGATATCAAGGCTTACCATATGAAAGTGACAACAGAGAATGGTGTGATCGAAGATAATTTTATCTACGGCATGGTCACCAATTCCAGATCTGTGGGCGGATTTAAGAACCTGA
Source organism: Ruminococcus sp. 1001136sp1 (assembly GCF_039841815.1). Taxonomy (NCBI): domain Bacteria; kingdom Bacillati; phylum Bacillota; class Clostridia; order Eubacteriales; family Oscillospiraceae; genus Ruminococcus; species Ruminococcus sp. 1001136sp1. The sequence continues at coordinate 130,367 of NZ_JBDPGY010000005.1, forward strand.
CCAAGGATGTGGATATGAACGACGGCCTTTTTGAGGTCACTTTGATCGTACAGCCTAAGAACCCGCTGGAAATGCAGGAGATTGTCCGGAATCTTCTCAACATGGAGGACAATTCTGACCTGATCTATTCTTTCAAGGCCCGGAAGCTTACAGTAGAAGCAGAGGAAGAAGTAGCATGGACACTGGATGGTGAGTACGGCGGAAGCCCAAGGCTGGTAGAGATTGAGAATCTGCAGCAGGCACTGAATCTTTGCCTGAAGAGCGACAAGTAAACAGGGTGAGACCGGCTGGTATCATCAGAGAGAATTTTTGCGCGTTTTTTGCCTTGCACCTGTGAAAGCATTAAGTGCTTACATGTGAAAAAATAAGAACCAGTAATGTGTGATGAATCGTTGTTTATGGAGAGAAGGTACCGCAGATAAATGGCAGCCTGGGGAAATAAGCAGCGAGATGAACGAGAGGAGAGGAACAATGGGAGATTATGTTAATGTGAAGGAATTATTCGGATGTGATGTATTCAATGATTCCGTCATGCAGGACCGTCTGCCGAAGAAGGTTTACAAAGAACTGAAGAAAACCATTGAAGAGGGCAAGGAGCTTTCCATGGAGGTTGCAGATGTGGTTGCCCACGAGATGAAGGAATGGGCCATCGAGAAGGGTGCCACTCATTACAGTCACTGGTTTCAGCCCCTTACAGGCGTAACTGCAGAGAAGCACGATGCATTTATCACCGCACCTATGGAGAATGGAAAAGTCCTTCAGAGCTTTTCTGGTAAAGAGCTGATCAAGGGAGAGCCGGATGCATCTTCTTTTCCATCTGGCGGACTTCGTGCCACCTTTGAGGCAAGAGGCTATACAACATGGGATTGTACCTCACCGGCTTTTGTAAGACATGATGCAGCAGGTGGAACCTTATGCATTCCTACCGCTTTCTGTTCCTATACAGGAGAAGCGCTGGATCAGAAGACACCGCTTCTTCGTTCTATGGAAGCCATCAATACACAGGCGTTAAGACTTCTCAGACTTTTCGGAAATACGACCTCCAAACGGGTGACACCATCTGTTGGTGCAGAGCAGGAGTATTTCCTTGTTGATAAAGAGAAATATATGCAGAGAAAGGATCTGGTTTACACCGGACGCACTCTTTTCGGAGCCATGCCTCCGAAAGGACAGGAGATGGATGACCATTATTTCGGAACCATCCGTCAGAGAGTTTCCGCATATATGAAAGAAGTAAATGAAGAGTGCTGGAAGCTGGGAGTTACAGCCAAGACCCAGCACAATGAGGTTGCACCGGCACAGCATGAGCTTGCGCCGATCTATGCACCTGTTAATATTGCAGCAGATCACAACCAGATCATGATGCGTATCCTGAAAAAGGTGGCAAGCCGTCACGGCATGCGCTGTCTGCTTCACGAGAAACCTTTTGCAGGCTTGAATGGTTCCGGTAAGCACAATAACTGGTCCCTGACTACTGATGACGGAATTAATCTTCTGGAGCCGGGTAAGACACCACATGAGAACATTCAGTTCCTTCTGGTTCTGACCTGTATCCTGAAAGCAGTTGACAAGCATGCAGATCTTCTTCGTGAGTCCGCAGCAGATGTTGGAAATGACAAGCGCCTTGGCGGTCATGAGGCTCCGCCAGCTGTTATTTCGGTTTTCCTTGGAGAGCAGCTTGAGGATGTGCTGGAGCAGCTGATCAGCACTGGTACTGCTACAAGAAGTAAGACCGGGGAGAAAATGGATACAGGCGTTAAGACGCTTCCGGATTTCATGAAGGATGCTACAGACCGTAACCGTACTTCACCCTTTGCTTTTACCGGCAATAAATTCGAGTTTCGTATGGTTGGTTCCAAGGATTCCATTTCCGCATGCAATGTGGTGCTGAATACCATTACTGCTGAGGCGTTTAAGGAAGCCTGCGATGTTCTGGAGAGCGCAGAAGACTTTGATCTGGCAGTCCATGATCTGATCAAGGAATATGCTACCAAGCATCAGAGAATCGTATTTAACGGCAATGGCTATGCTCCTGAATGGGAAAAAGAGGCACGCCGCCGCGGACTTCCTGTTCTGCCATCTATGGTAGATGCCATTCCGGCACTTACTACAGATAAGGCTGTAGAACTGTTCGGAGAATTTGGAGTATTTACAAAGACTGAGCTGGAGTCCAGAGCGGAGATCCAGTATGAGATTTATGCGAAAGCAATTAACATCGAAGCGAAAACCATGGTGGACATGGCAACCAAGCAGATCATTCCGGCAGTTATCAAGTATACAACTGTACTGGCAGAGTCCATCAATCAGGTGAAGGCAGTTGGACCAATTGACGTGAGCGTTCAGATGGATCTTCTGAAGAAAGCAAGCAAGCTTCTGAAAGAAGTGAACAGTACCATGAATAAGCTGAGCAAGCTGGTAGATCAGATCGAGACGCATCCGGAAGGACGTGACAGGGCAGTGTTCTGCAGAGAGAAACTGGTTCCGGCAATGGAGAAATTAAGAGAGCCGGTTGACGAACTGGAAATGTTAGTGGATAAAGATATGTGGCCGATGCCATCTTATGGAGATCTGGTGTTTGAGCCGTAAAGTGATCAGGAGGACTGTAGCCGCAGTCCTCTTTTCTATTAAAGAGATAAAGTGAAAGCAGGAAAAAGATGAGTGAATTTGATTTTTTAGAGGAACAAGGCGTCAGTGCGGCGCTTATTAAGGCGGCGGAAGAGTTTCGACAGGAATATGGTGTTTCAGAGGAAGCGAAGCACAGACGGATAAAGCCGGCGCTGCCATTTTATGGGAAGGAAACATTGGAGATGGCCATGGCAGCGGTGCTGGAGCAGGAGAATCTGCTTCTGGCAGGACCGAAGGCTACGGGAAAGAATGTGCTGGCAGAGAATCTGGCATATATTTTCGGGAGACCGGTGTATAACGTGTCCTTCCATGTGAATACAAACAGCGGTGACCTGATTGGAACAGATACTTTCGTGGATAATCAGGTGAAGCTGCGTAAGGGAAGTATTTACCAGTGCGCAGAGGAAGGCGGATTCGGTATTCTGGATGAGATCAATATGGCGAAGAATGATGCGGTTTCTGTACTTCACGCCACATTGGATTACCGCCGGTCCATTGATGTGCCAGGATATGACAAAATAGACCTTCACCCGGCGGCAAGATTTATTGGAACCATGAATTACGGGTATGCCGGAACCAAGGAGCTGAATGAGGCTCTGGTTTCCCGTTTCCTGGTGATCGACATGCCGGCGCAGAATGAGGAAACGCTTGGTTTTATTTTCAACAGGATGTTCCCTGATGCAAAGAAAGAGGCTGTGGAGCAGTTTATGGGAGTATTTCTGGATCTGCAGCAGAAATCCATGAACAGTGAAATTTCCACAAAGCCGTTGGATCTTCGCGGCCTGCTTGCTGCCATGAAGATCGTGCGTACCGGGCTTTCCCCATGGCAGGCGGTACGCATGGGCATTGTGAATAAAACATTTGATGTGTTTGAGAAGGAAATCGTGGAGGATGTGGTGCGAACCAGAATTCCACAGGGCTGGACCCGGGAAGATGTTTATGGAGAATAAAGAAAACGAATCTTTAAAAATTTCTGCCAAATTGGTTGATCTTGAAGATGCAGAGGAATTTTTGAAGAAATCAGCTATTGGGAAAGAAAAAATTAAAATTGCAGCTGGGGATAAGAAATCAGAAAAAGTTTCAATGGAAGTACCTGTAGCGGAGAAAAGCGAAAATTTTCAGGCAAGAGAGGATAACTGTGAAGAACTGAATCTCCAGGATTATCAATTAGAGCTGGAAAACCGTATCCGAAATCTGCTCTGGACCATCAGTGGGGACTACACCCAGCAGATGAAGCCGGATGTTTCCCTGTTCCTCAGGTCAAAGGATATTGCATTGTATGATGGAATCAAGCAGGGCGCATTGGCGAAATTCTTCGATAAAGATTTTCTGGGAATGTATCTGGTGAAAAAAATCTTCATGGGCGCGGATGAAGCTGCGCTTACCTTTGTTTCGCAGCTCTGTATTGAAGAAGCCATCGGAGAACGGATCTGTGAACAGCGCCCTGGGATCTGGGAGATGCAGAGGAAAGCCTGCGAGGACATACTGGATCAGGAATATGAGACTATGCCGTCGGCAGCAGATAAGCTGGGCTATCTGAGAGTGAATCTGCTGAGAAGGCGGATTGACAGAGGTGGAAATACTTCTTTGAAAAAGAAGAATCTGCAGGATGATTCCAGAAGTGAGGAAAAATCGGCGGATAGTGTGGAAAATACGGATGTATCCAATGGAATAATAACAGGAAATGCGGATGTATCGAATGGGAGAATAGCAGGAAATGCAGATGCATCAAACAAAACTATAACAAATATAACAGAAAACAAACAAAAAAATAGAAAATACAAAGGAATCTATCACTATATTGATTTAATCTCCAGCGCAGCAGAGACTACGGATACAATGTCTTTAATCCGCATCATAGATACTGTATACAATGAAGTCGCTGACCCTGATTTTTCCAAAAAGGCAACACTTGAGCAGGTGCTTGCTGTCACTATGGAGGATCTGACGGAGTTCGACTGGCATGACTATCTTTCCGAAGAAATGTATGAGGACGCACTGGAAAGCTATATGGAGCAGCTTACCTCCAATGTGGCGGGCATGGAGAATGCGGATGTCACTCGGGAGATGGAAGAGGAACGGCAGTCGAAACAGAAAATTACAGTTCTGCCTCAGGAGGCTTTGGAAAAAGCCCACACCTATGTAGAGCTGAATTTTGGAAAAACGTATCTGAGCGAGCTGGAAGAGAAGCGGATGAACCAGCTGATGTGCCGTGACATCCACAGCGACTGTAGCCTGTATTTTACTGAGGGGATTCTGAAAAGTCCGGTAAAACGAAATTACCAGTATGAATATGCAAAAAGGTTGAAAAATAAGAATATCTGGCTTTATCATGACAAACACCGCATTGTGAAGCGGAATATCGCCCTACTCACAGAAATGCTGAAAAAGTCACTGGTCATCAAAAGTGAAAATCAGGAGATTCTTTCAGACAGAGGAATGATTGTTCCATCAAGGCTGTGGCGGCTTGGAAGAAGCAGTGATGCACAGGTTTTTAAGCGGGAATTGAAGGGAGATTCTTCTGATTTTGTGGTAGATGTGCTGATCGATGCCAGTGGTTCCCAGATGAGCCGCCAGGGCGAGGTAGCGCTGCAGGCCTACATTATCAGCGAGGCACTTAGCAATGCAGAGCTGCCCCACAGAGTGATGAGCTACTGCACTTTCTGGGACTATACCATTCTCCATCGCTTCAGAGAATATGACGACCCAAGAAGTGCAAATGAAAATATATTTAACTATGTAACATCATCCAACAACCGTGACGGACTTGCCATCCGGGCAGCAGGATACGGCCTGCTGAACCGGGAGGAAGAGAAAAAGATTCTGATCATTCTCAGTGATGGACGTCCTTACGATGTTATTGTCAATCGTCCCAATGCGAAGAATCCGGCACCGTATCATGGGAAGTACGCAATTACTGACACTGCAGCCCAGATCCGTAAGCTGCGCAGCCAGGGAGTGAGCGTGCTGGGTGTTTTCGCCGGGGAAGAGAAAGATCTGGCGACGGAGAAGAAGATTTTTGGAAAGGATTTTGCATATATCCGGAATATTACCGGATTTTCCAAAATCGTTGGAAGATATCTTACAAAGCAATTGGAGGATGATGAATAAGAAAGCAGAATACGGAGGTAACGCCATGTTCCAAAATAACAAAAAAGCTGCCTTCCTGGACTACCTGATGATCATTGTGGGTACAGCCCTTATGGCAACTGCCATAAACAGTGTTTTCGATATGTCCGGTATGGTAACCGGAGGCTTTTCCGGTATTGCGATCCTGGTAAAAGAGTGGACGGAGGGAGTCGTGCCGGGAGGCATCCCACTGTGGATCACAAACTTAAGTCTGAATATCCCGCTGTTTCTGATCGGAATGAAGCTCAGTGGATTCCAGTTTGTGAAAAGGGCACTGGTGGGAGAAATCTGCCTGTCATTCTGGCTGGCGGTTCTTCCGGCATTTGATATTGCAGGAAATGATCTTTTGCTGGCAGCCGTTTATGGTGGTGTAATCCAGGGGATTGGAATCGGACTTGTGTTTCTGGGAAGAGGAACTACCGGGGGCACAGACATGATGGCGGCACTGCTGCAGCGGAAGCTCCGTCATTACTCCATTGCCCAGATCATGCAGTTTATTGACGGAGCCATTGTACTTGTGGGTATGTATGTGTTCGGCGTGCAGAAAGCACTTTATGCCATCATCGCCGTTTATCTTGTAACAAAGGTATCTGACAGCTTGATCGAAGGTCTGAAATTTTCAAAACAGGCGTATATCATTACCAGCAAGCCTGACGAGATTTCCAAAGAAATCATGGACAAACTGGATCGTGGCGTGACCGGAATCCACGGAAAGGGAATGTACTCCGGCCAGGACAAGCTGCTTCTTTACTGCGTTGTGGGACGCAAGGAGATCGTGGCATTGAAAGAGCTGGTAGACCATATTGACCCGGATGCTTTTGTGATCGTGTCTGACGTGCGTGAAGTCCATGGTGAGGGATTTATTGAACGTAAGTAAAAAGAAAAACTTTACCAAAGCCTTTTGTGCACCGCAAAAAGGGGAAAAATAGGGCTTGAAATTGGAGTGATATAGAAAAAGTTAAAAAAAATTGCTGGAAATTTGTAAATTTTTTCTACTTTCCTCTTCCTTTTTTGGTGATTTTGTATTAAAATAGGTTCATAGATTTTTGGAATCAGTAGATTTTCCTAAGACTGTCTGAGGTTTTGTGCAATATTACAGATTTGAGACCGCGAATTTTGGCACTAATGGACAGCGATTCATGCCGGTTATACCGGCGAACATATAATGTTACTGCTCTCTTTGACGATGTTTTCACTATCCTGGAATACATTGACAGCTGTGAGACCAGTAGCCCTATAATTTACAAGAAGGGACGGAAGGGTAATGATATCAAATCAGGTACTGCAGAATACACTTGAGGGGCTCAGGGAGATATCCAGGACGGAGTTTTGCATTATTGACACAGATGGCAAGACACTGGCGTCCACCTACAGTGAATTTGAGATTCAGCCACAGGATATTCAGGCATTTGTGGAATCCCAGGCTGCCAGCCAGCTTGTGAAAGGTTATCAGTATTTCAAGGTCTGTGATGATTACCAGCTGGAATACATTCTGGTCGCCCACGGAGAAGATGAAGATACTTATATGGTAGGAAAGCTTGCCGCTTTCCAGATCCAGAGCCTGATCGTTGCATATAAGGAGCGTTTTGACAAGGACAGCTTCATTAAGAACCTGCTTCTTGATAACCTGCTTCTGGTAGATATTTATAATCGTGCGAAGAAGCTTCATATTGATGCGGATGTTCGACGGGTGGTTATGATCCTGGAGCTTGAGCAGGAGAGAGAGCACAGCTCCATGGAGAGCGTGAAGAGTCTGTTCGGCGGCAAGAGCAAGGACTTTATCACAGCTGTTGATGAGAAGAGTATTATCATTGTCAAGGAGCTTGAGGAGAATGAAGGATACGAGGAGATGGACAAGCTTGCCCAGACCATCCTTGATACCTTAGGCCTTGAGAAAGAGAATAATACACATATTGCATATGGAACTATCGTAAGCGAGCTGAAGGAAGTTTCCCGTTCCTACAAGGAAGCCAGAATGGCTCTTGATGTAGGCAAGATTTTCTCACCTGAGAAGGATGTTATTGCTTACAGCTCTCTTGGAATTGGTCGTCTGATCTATCAGCTTCCGATCCCGCTGTGCAAGATGTTTATTAAGGAGATCTTTGGCGGCAAGTCCCCGGATGATTTCGACGAGGAGACTCTGGTCACCATCGACAAGTTTTTCGAGAACAGCCTGAATGTATCCGAGACCTCCAGACAGCTTTACATTCACCGTAATACTCTGGTTTATCGTCTGGACAAGCTTCAGAAGAGCACCGGTCTTGACCTTCGTGTATTCGAGGATGCGATCACATTCAAGATTGCGCTGATGGTTGTAAGATACATGAAGTATATGGAGACTCTGGAGTATTAATTTTCATATCTGTAATTTCTGTGCCTGCTGCATTTGTTTGTGGCAGGCATATTTTATCTCTTGTGATTTATCAGTATGAGAACTCTGAACGTGGTATTTGGAAATATTTCTGGATCTGCTTTGTGTTTCCTTTGTGAAATCTATTGCGTTCTTAGTTTTCTCTGTTATAATAAAGTACTGCCTGAAAATGAAGCTGGAAAGATGGCATGTTACTGTGTATGGAAGAAGATATGATAACGATAGAACGGTAATGGTTACTGTTCACTGGTAACATTCCGCGAGGCGTTTTTTGTGAACGAAGTTCACAGTAACCAGTAACCGGTAATGCTTATGCTTTCGGGAAAAATAAGGTTGCATTTTCATCAGACATATATTACAATAATGTTACATAAAAATTAAGCAAACTGCTGAATTGAATTTTTATATGAAAAATGTAGGAGGATATCATGATTGATCTGATAGATGTAAGCAAGTCCTATGGACCGGGACTGCCGGCAGTGAATCACGCCAATCTCCATGTAGATAAAGGTGAATTCGTATTTATAGTAGGAAACAGCGGTTCTGGTAAATCCACGCTGATCAAGCTGCTTTTGAAGGAACTGGATTCCACATCCGGTACGATTATCGTAAGCGGAGAGAAGCTTGAGGGGATGAAGCACCGCCGTGTGGCCAAATACCGCCGTAAGCTTGGTGTTGTATTCCAGGACTTCCGTCTTCTGAAGGACAGGGATGTGTATGAGAATGTAGCTTTTGCCCAGCGTGTTGTGAACCGTCCTACCAGAGTTATCCGCAAGAGAGTTCCGGAGGTACTTCAGGAAGTTGGACTTGCAGGGAAATACAAGGCATACCCTGACGAGCTGTCTGGTGGAGAGCAGCAGAGAGTTGCTCTTGCCAGGGCGATTGTAAACCGTCCGGACATCCTTCTTGCAGACGAGCCTACTGGTAATCTTGACCCGAAGACATCCGAGGAGATCATGAAGCTCCTTGAGGAGATCAATCAGCGTGGAACCACCGTTCTGGTAGTAACCCACAATAAAGAGATTGTCAATTCCATGAAGAAGCGTGTACTGACCATGCATAATGGAGTGATCATCAGCGACGAGAAAGAGGGAGAATATTATGAGGCCTAGTACCATCTGGTATACTCTGAAGCAGGGTATCAAGAACATCAAGAGAAATTTCATGTTTTCCATTGCTTCTATTATTACGATGGCAGCATGTATTTTTCTTTTCGGAATTTTCTTTTCCATTGTAAATAATGTGAATACGCTGGCGCATAAGGTTGAGGAAGATGTGCCGATCACAGTGCTTTTTAATGAAGGAACCACGCAGGAGCAGATGGATGCAGTTGGAGAACTGATCAGGCAGCGCCCGGAGGTTTCCAAGATTGAATTTGAGTCCGGTGATGAAGCCTGGGAGAAGATGAAGCAGGAATACTTCGGTGATGACTCTGAGGCAGCAGACGGTTTCAAGGATGATAACCCGCTGGCAAACTCATCTAACTACCGTGTGTACATGAACAACATTGAGAAACAGTCTGAGCTGGTTGCCTACATCAAGACACTGGATAATGTACGAGAGGTTAATCAGTCTGAGCAGGCTGCCAAGACTCTTGGTTCCATTAACCGTATTGTTTCCTATGTATCTGTGGCTGTGATCGTGATCCTGCTGCTGATCGCTGTTTTCCTGATCAGTAATACCATTTCCGTTGGTATTACAGTTCGTAAGGACGAGATCGGAATTATGAAATATATTGGTGCTACCGATAGTTTTGTACGTGCACCGTTCCTTCTGGAGGGTATGATCCTGGGACTGATCGGTGCGGGAATTCCACTGATCATTTTGTATTTCTGTTACAATAATGTGGTAACCTATGTATATACCAAGTTCAGCGTACTTCTGGGTGTTGTAGATTTCATCCCGGTTGGACAGATCTACCAGACACTGGTTCCGGTGGCGCTGGCACTGGGAATTGGAATTGGTCTTGTGGGAAGCTTTATTACTACAAGAAAACACTTGAAGGTGTGAGAGTTCTGTTTTACAATAAGGGCGGTTGTTCGCATTCCGCCAGAATATGAGAAGAGGATATGGGGGCTGCTGGAGAGATCTGGCAGTCCTTTTGTATAAAAACAAGTAAGGTGTTTCAAGGCGGACGCATTGGGGCAAATGATATTCCACGCAAGTCGGTGCAACGCTCCGGTGAGCTAGCTGGCAACTGGATGAAACTTGTATGGTGAGGAGTGATAATATATGGCAGATAAACAATTTATGAAGGGGGCTGTAACTGGTGTGCTTTGCGCATCCCTGGTGCTGGGCGGGGGATATGTGGGTCTTCAGAAAGCGGGACGTGCGGGAAGTAATGTACTGTCGGATGTGGCGGTTACCCAGAAGATTAAGTATCTGGAAGATATTATAGATCAGAATTATCTGGAAGATGTGGATGAGGATTCGCTGAAGGAGGGGATTTATACCGGGCTTCTGTATGGGCTGGGGGATCCGTATTCCAGATATTATACGGAGGAAGAATACGAGGAGGAGATGAGAGATACGGAGGGCTCTTACTCTGGAATCGGCGTGAGCATTACCCAGAATACGGAGGGCGGAATTCTGGTAGTGGACTGTTATGAGGGCAGTCCGGCGGATGAGGCCGGACTGAAGGCGAATGATGTGATCACGGCTGTGAACGGAACGGATGTAACGGAAATGACGCCAGCTGAGGTCTCAAAGATGATCCGGGAAAAGGAGGACGGTACTTCTATCCTGACCGTCTATCACCAGGAGGCAGATGAACCGGAAGAAATTACAGTGACTTTGAGCGATGTGGAGCTGCCCACTGTTTCTTATGAAATGCTGGAGGATTCTATAGGATATTTGCGAATTACAGAGTTTACCATGGTAACACCCCAGCAGTTTGAGGATGCTTACAAAGATCTTCAGGCAAAAGGCATGGAGAAGCTGATCGTGGATCTTCGTGACAATCCAGGTGGGGTGCTTTCTTCTGTGTGCGATGTGCTGCGCCAGATTCTGCCCGAAGGACTGATCGTGTATACAGAGGACAAATATGGGGAAAAACAGGAGATGAAGTGTGACGGCGACACCCCGATCGACATTCCGCTAGCAGTGCTGGTAAATGAGAACAGCGCCAGTGCATCGGAGATTTTCGCCGGGGCAGTGAAGGATTATAAGATTGGAACGATTGTGGGAACCACCACTTATGGAAAGGGAATCGTTCAGAGCATCCGTCAGCTCTCTGATGGAAGTGCGGTGAAGCTGACTACGGCGAAATATTTTACCCCCAAGGGCAATGATATCCACAAGGTGGGAATCACACCGGATGTGGAGGTAAAACTGGATGCCAGCCTTTTGAACCGGACAGATTATACCCATGACGAGGATAATCAGCTTCAGGCCGCAATAGAGGCGGTTTCTCGTTGACAAAACCACTATGTTGGATTAGAATGGTAAAAGGATTTTTGCAAAATAACGCGCCTGATCTGCGCGATAAACAGGCGGATCAGCCGACAGTTATTTTGTTGACAGGCAATAGCTGTGAATGCATTGAACAGTTATGACAGGCACAATAAATGTGGAGGAACCATCAATGAAACACAATTTTAAGAAAATCGAGCCGAAATGGCAGAAAAAGTGGGAAGAGCAGCAAGCATTTAAAGCTGTTGACGGAAGTGATAAACCGAAATTCTACGGCCTTGTAGAGTTCCCATACCCAAGTGGTGCGGGAATGCATGTTGGACATATTAAGGCATATTCCAGTATCGAGGTACTTTCCAGAAAGAGAAGAATGCAGGGATACAATGTACTGTTCCCAATCGGATTCGATGCATTCGGACTTCCTACTGAGAATTATGCGATTAAGACGAATACACATCCTCGTGAGATCACAGACCAGAACATTGCGAAATTCACTAATCAGCTGAAGAGTGTTGGATTCTCCTTTGACTGGAGCCGTGTGATCGATACCACACAGGAAGATTTCTATAAATGGACCCAGTGGATTTTCCTGAAGATGTTTGAGAACGGACTTGTTTTCCGTGATAAGACATTAGTTAACTATTGCCCGTCCTGTAAGGTTGTTCTTTCCAATGAGGACAGTCAGGGCGGCAAATGCGATATCTGCCACAGCGACGTTATCCAGAAGTCCAAGGATGTCTGGTATTTAAGAATCACCCAGTATGCAGACAAGCTTCTTGAGGGACTGGAGGATGTGGACTATCCGGCGAACATCAAGCAGCAGCAGGTAAACTGGATCGGTAAATCCACAGGTGCTTTCGTAAACTTTGCAGTTGACGGAATTGATGAGACACTGCAGATTTACACCACCAGACCAGATACCCTGTTTGGTGTAACCTTCATGGTTATCGCACCGGAGCATCCGCTGATCGACAAATATGCTGACCGCATTACCAACATGGATGAGATCAAGGCTTACCGTGAAGAGTGTGCGAAGAAGACTGAGTTCGAGAGAACCCAGCTTGTAAAAGAGAAAACAGGTGTATGCATCCAAGGACTTGAGGGCGTAAATCCTGTAAATGGCAAGAAGATCCCGATCTACATTGCAGACTATGTAATGATGGGATATGGTACCGGCGCGATCATGGCAGTACCGGCACATGACCAGAGAGACTATGATTTCGCCAAGAAATTTGGTATTGACATTATCCAGGTTATCAAGGGCGGCGACATTGAGAAAGAAGCCTACACAGGTGACGGCGAGATGATCAACTCTGATTTCCTGAACGGCTATACAAATAAGAAGGATTCCATCAAGCGCATGCTGGAAGAGCTTGAGAAGAAGGGCATTGGTAAAGCTGGCGTTCAGTATAAGATGAAAGACTGGGCATTTAACCGTCAGAGATACTGGGGCGAGCCGATCCCGATCGTTCATTGTCCGAAATGCGGTGATGTAGCGGTTCCATATGAGGAGCTTCCGCTTCGTCTGCCGAAGATCAAGGATTTCCAGCCAGGTGAGGACGGACAGTCTCCGCTTGCAAAGATTGATTCTTTTGTAAACTGCAAATGCCCGAAATGCGGCGGCGATGCCAAGAGAGAGACGGATACCATGCCACAGTGGGCTGGATCTTCCTGGTATTTCCTTCGTTATGTGGATCCACATAATACAGAAGCTCTTGCAGACCGCAAGAAGATGGAATACTGGATGCCGGTTGACTGGTACAACGGCGGTATGGAGCATGTAACCAGACATATGATCTACTCCAGATTCTGGCATCATTTCCTGTATGACATGGGAATTGTCAATACTCCGGAGCCATATGCGAAACGTTCTGCACAGGGTATGATCCTTGGCTCAGACGGCGACAAGATGAGTAAATCCAAGGGCAACGTTGTTGATCCGCTTGATATTGTAAATGAGTATGGTGCTGATGCACTTCGTACCTACGTTCTCTTCATGGGTGACTACGGCGCAGCTGCTCCGTGGAACGACAGCTCCGTAAGAGGCTGCAAGCGTTTCCTTGAGAGAGTTGCAGGACTGACCGATATCATGACAGAGGAGCCGGCAGCCAAGGATATGGAGGTTAAGATCCATAAGGCAATCAAGAAGGTATCCTCCGATATTGAGGCTATGAAGTTCAACACTGCAATTGCCTGCCTGATGACTCTCATCAATGAGATTTATGCAGTTGGCAAGATCAGCAAGGATGACCTTGTGATCTTCATCAAGCTCCTTTGCCCGTTTGCACCTCATCTTTGCGAGGAAATCTGGGAGACCATCGGTGGAGAAGGTTTACTTTCCCTTTCCCAGTGGCCGGAATATGAAGAGAGTAAGACTGTAGAGGACTCCATAGAAATCGGTGTCCAGGTTAACGGTAAGGTTCGCGGAACCATCGTAATTCCTAATGGCTGTGCGAAAGAGGAAGCTCTTGAGCTGGCAAAGAAGGACGAGAGAGTAGCTTCCTTCCTGGAAGGCAAGACTCTTGTAAAAGAGATTTATGTACCGAATAAGATCGTAAACTTTGTTGCGAAATAAAGATTACTGGAATTGAGAAACTCCCCACTGAATGATCGGTGGGGAGTTTTTTTGAAACCTATAGTAAACCTTGCGGAGAAGGAGTTTGTAAGATATAATCAATTTATATTATATAGAGAAGGTGATGCAATGAAAATTGATTTCCTGGAATTGACGAATTTTAGAAATATTCAAAAGCAAGATATTATATTCGAAAATAAAAACTTTGTTGCTTTAATCGGAGACAATGGGAGCGGAAAGACTACTATATTGGAGAGCATTACTAAGGCATTTGTACCTGTATTAAGATCGATCAATGCAGAGGCAATGAAAAAATGTGATTTAACGAATAACGATATTAGAAACGGAGCAAATAGTACAGGGGTTACATTAGGAATAAGCCTGGATAACGAACGGTATATCTGGACTAATAAGCGTAGATTTTCATCGCAGAAACCATTTGAAAACATCAGCGAAAAAAAGCTGGAAAATGTTAAAGACCTTAAGGAATTAAAGATAAAATATGCACAGTGTGTTGAAACGAAAGCATTACCTCTGGTGCTTTATTATGGAACTGATAGAATTATAAGAGAAGTACCACAGCGCGGTCATATTAAAAATTTTAATGTAATAGATGCATTAAGAAATTGTTTTGACAATGTGAATTATTTTAGAGACTTTTATGACTGGTTTAAGACAGAAGAGGACATTGAACTTCGAGGATTGCGTGAAAGTTCAAATTACAAAAATCCGAAACTTAATTGTGTCCGAACAGCATTAGAACGGATGATAAAAGGGTATTCTAATCTGCGAATTGAACTAGCACCATCAAGAATGGTAATGACGAACGCAGAGGGAATAGATTTACAAATTGATCAATTAAGTGGCGGATATAAAGCTGTATTATCTGTTATTGCGGATATCGCAAAAAGATTATCTATTGCAAATCCGAATTCTTTAAACCCTTTGGAAGAAGAAGCTGTGATTTTAATTGACGAGCTAGATTTACATTTACATCCGAAATGGCAAAAAGAAATAGTAGCCGATTTGAAAAGAACATTTCCAAATTGCCAGTTTATTATTTCAACACATTCGCCATTTATAATCCAGTCATTAGATGCAGCAGAAGTTTTTGATATAAAAACAATGACATTTGCAGAAGAAAAAGGAAATTATAAGGGATGGAGTATAGAAGCTATTCAGGAATATAAAATGGGAGTAGAGCCTAAAACAGCTATTTTTAATGATTATTTGGAAAAATTTTCATTGGCAATGGACCACGAAAATTATGATGATGCAAAAGCATTTTATAAAAAATTGAAGGAAATGGTAAAACCAGATAGCAATGAAAGTAAAGTTTTAGAATTGGATATGGAGATGATTGAAGCATATGATAAAGCTTAGTAGAGGTGAAAAACCAGAAGAGCTTAAGAATGATGTCTGTGAAGAATTAAAAAAATATATGCTGAAGATAAAGATAGGGATGTATGGAATTCATCTAAAATAAAGGAGCCTTTGAAAAAGGCTATGCTAGAGATGAGTCATGGAAAATGTTCCTATTGTGAATGTAAATTAGGAATAGAATCTAAAGATGTTACAATAGACCATTTTCTTCCGAAATCGGAGAATCCAGATGAAGTTGTAGAATGGGAGAATCTTTTTCCTGCTTGTTTGAGATGTAATAGAAAGAAAAATAAGCGTGAAGAAAGAATTGTAAATCCATGTGTAGACGAACCAAAAGAATATTTAGGGGTGACAAGTGTAAATCGTTATAGATTAAAAGGAATCGATACACAAGGCATTGGCAAAAATACAATAGAGGTAATAGGGCTTAACGATATAGAACGAGTAATGGTTCCAAGGATGACTGAGTGGGAAGCATTGAAAGTGCATTTGGAAGAAATAGAAGAGGATTTAAAAGAAGAAGGATACAAGAACAAATATAGAAACCGTTTGCAAAAGATAATGGAGAATTGTTTATTTGATAAGTCATATGCTGCGGTTAAGGCGACGAATCTTTTGAATGACAGAAGTTATCTTCAAATAAAAGACTATTTTATAAAAGAAAATCAGTGGTCAGATAATATGAAGAATATCGAAGCGAAAATAAAAGAAATTGCATTGAAGTTAGTTTAGTTGCACAATGGTACATAGCCGATTGGTCGTGAAAAATCAATCGGTTTTTCAAATTTATAGTATTGTACAGAAGGATGAATTTATGGAAATTAGGGAAAACAGGGTTGTAATATTGGGGGCAGGAATTGGTGCAATGGCAATGGGATTTGAAAATGCCAGTTGTAAAGTTGTGGCTGCTTATGAACATGATGAAAGAGCTAGAGAGCTTTATGAAAACAATGCAAAGGATAAAACATATAAAATAGGGGAGCTTGATTATAATAATTTTGAAGAAATACCTGATATGGATATCTTAGCATGCGATTTTCGTAGAGGACTTTCTTTTACGAGTGCAGGTATGGGGAAAACACATCATTTTAGAAATGCGGTAAAGGCAGTTATCGAATTTAAACAGCCTAAAAAGGTTTTCTTTCTTGTTCAGTGTGGTTATGCTAGATTAAAACCTTTTAAAGCATTATTAGACTATTTAAAGGATGAAGGTTATAATTATAGTTATAGAATTATAAATACCGAGGGTTCTACTGGATTACCTATTAAGGAAGATTGTGTTTATCTTATAGGTACTAGAGATTCATCAGAATGTGAGTTAAAATTTCCTGATTTTGAAGAACAAAGTATATGTTCGATAAATGAAATATTAGAAAGTGATGAGGTGGATGGGTATTATTATAAAGTCAATTATGAGCAGATTGACAAGAAAATTAGAAAAAATACATTTTTGTGCTGGGAAAAAAATCAATATGTAGAGGCTAATTTAGCAGATACAAATTTACGAAAAATCCCATTGATATGTAACAATGGAGTCATTAGAAAAATAACCCATCGGGAATTTGCAAGATTGAAGGCAATTCCAGATAGTTTTAATCTTGATATAAGTAATAAAGCATGGATGTATAGACAATTGGTGTATAGCCCGAATGTGGAAATTGTAACTCAGATAGCGAAAAAACTAGGAAATACAGAAGAAAATTTGTTACGAACGTCTTATGTGGTAAGGGAGGATGTGTTTGCTGATATATTTAGAAAATATCTTTTTAAAAAGTGTCAAAGTGTAAAAATAGGAAAGAGTGTGGATTTTGAATGCAATGTGCAGGGAAAAGATATTTGTTTTGAATTAAAAATTTATAATAGTAATTATGCTATTGAAAAAAATATAGAGCGAGTTTGCGCATACTTGGTGTCTTTAAAAGCTAAGGAAGATATGATATTAGTTGTTGGGAATATTGTTTCAAAAGAAATAGTAGAAAAATATTTCGAAAAATATAAAATACATATTTGGACCTTAAGTAATATACTTTGGTTGTTTGAAGAATATCCGGACATTAAGAATGAGTTCATTTCTTTACTAACGTATAGTGTGGATGATTTGAAATTAGAAAAGCCTTGTCATTCTTTATTTCAAGAACAGAGAAATAAAAAAAATGAAGGTACATGGAAGTCCAAGTTGTTAGCTATCAAACCTGGAAAGGGAGAGCGTTCTAAAGAATATGAGGACATTTGTGTAGAAATATTAAAAAATGTGCTTGGTGAATATCTGGGATTATGGAAAGTTCAGGAGTCTTCAAATAATGGCTTATATCGTTTTGACTTATGTTGTAAAATAAAAAATGGTGTAAATCAAGATTTTTTTGATACAATTAAAAATTATTTTAATACAAAATATATAGTGTTTGAATTCAAAAACTATGAAAAAGAAATAAGTCAAAAGGAAATATACACAACAGAAAAGTATTTATATGAAAAGGCTTTAAGACGTGTTGCAATAATTATATCAAGAAAAGGAGCTAGTAAGAATGCTCTTTCAGCAGCAAGAGGATGTTTACGTGAAAATGGAAAATTAATTATGTGCTTATCTGACCAAGATTTAATTGAGTTAATCAATATTAAAGAAAAAGAAGAACAACCAACAGCAGAATTTTTTGAGGTAATGCTAGACGATTTATTAATTCAATTAGAAAAATAAGAGATAAAATAATTGTTTAAGACTTCCCACACCAACAATAAAAATTCATTTGGTATGGGAAGTTTTATAATAGTTACAAGTATGTAGCGTTTTTGCTCACGTAGTACCAGAAGGTACGGGTGGTTTTTTTGAAGCTTTTGGTTTTGAAATTGAGAAAATAGTAGGTCTTATTGGTGTAATAGGCGCCGGTGGGAGTGATTTCCTGAATACTGTCTAAGGTATAGCCTTTTCTGGAAACGGCGGCAAGTTTCTTGGCAGAGCCGGAACCGGAGGCTTTTTTCTTATAGAAAGTTATCTTCGTGCCAGAAGCATAGGGGCTGGTGGATACGGCGTAATACCAGTAATTTCCTATGCGGGTAACTGTGGAAGCAGTTCCGCTGCTGTTTAATTTTCGGATCTTGCCAGTTTTGGCATCTAAGACAGCAGCCTGATTCCTTTTATTAGACACGTAGAAGTAACGGTCCTGAACCTGGGTTGATGGGAATTCCAGATTGTAGGATTTGGAGATCGTCTTCTTATTGGCCTTGCCGTTGATGTTTACACTGTAAATTTTGTAATGGGTGGTGTATCCGCTGCAGGTGCTATAGAAGATTTTGTTTCTATAGGGAATCATGGTGGTAAAACTGTTCTTGGTCTTATATATGTGGAGATCCAGGATTTTGCGCGCTTTACCGGTGCCATCGGCATTTTTGCAGTAGACATAGCCTATGTCATCCTGGTAGACCAGGTATTTGCCATTGGTATAGATGAATGTGGCAACGCTTATATATTGTGGCTTAAAATCGAGGATCACCTGGGTCGCCCCTGTCTGGCAATCCTGACGGCACACCTGGAAAAGAGGGCTTCCCTGCTCATGGTTATAGTAATAGGAATATCCGCCAATTTCCACCGGATCGCCGTACCCATTGTGGCAGACCCGCACCCATGTTCCCGGAGATGCCGCCTGTGTTTTCACTGGAAAAGATATTCCAAGGAGCATAGTAAGCAGCATGGAAAAAGCTAAAAGTGTAAGTGGTCGCTTAAATGATTTTCGCTCCATTTGTCCCTCCTTAAATGAAATTGATCTATTAAAAATGTAGCAAAAAAAGGTAGGATTGTCAAAAACTTTGTGGCTTTATAGGAAAGACCGCTTTCGGTGTTATTACTGTTCATTCCGTGACTCTAACTTTATTGTGGAATATAATAGATTTTTGTTCTAAAATAGGATATAATGAATAAAATATTATTATAGCTATTGTATGAAACGGAGAAAAAGAGAGGGAGTTATTCCTTCTTTTTATGATCAAATATTTCTTGGTGAATTTGATGTTGTTAAAAATGAGGTAGGATGATGAAATTAAGGATTAGAAACTTTGCAAAGATTTCAAAGGCAGATATTGAAATTGATGGAATTACCATTATTGCGGGAAATAATAATACGGGAAAAAGCACGGTCGGTAAAATTTTAGATTCTGTTTTTAATTCATCATATAATATAGATGAGAAGATGAATAAGGCAAGAATTGATTCATTGGCATCTATGCTACGAAATGAAATTGAAGGTAGTATGGCTAGAGTTAACAGATCGGTAAGAAGATATTTACCACGTACTTATCGCGGATTTGCAAAGGATCTTTTAGAATGTAAAGAAGATGAGAGAGAAGAGTTGTGTAAAGAGTATAAAAATGTTTTGCTATTGCCACAGGAGGAAGAAACTAAGTTTACAGAAAAAATTTTAGAAAAATTGGAAGAAAATCTAAACAT
Organism: Ruminococcus sp. 1001136sp1; assembly: GCF_039841815.1. Lineage (NCBI taxonomy): Bacteria > Bacillati > Bacillota > Clostridia > Eubacteriales > Oscillospiraceae > Ruminococcus > Ruminococcus sp. 1001136sp1. The sequence goes on from NZ_JBDPGY010000005.1 coordinate 150,299, forward strand.
ATCGAACGAAACATTTTGCAAAGCCATATATACAAGTTATTTTGGAGAAACATTTCATGAACAAATAAATTCATTATATTATTTTGATGAGCTGGCAGAAATTACATTGTCTATAAAGGAAAAGGAAATTTATTTAGCTTTTAAGAATAATGAGTGTATAGAAGCAAAGAGACAACACCTGGATATTTTTAATACATCTCTCTATATTGACGATCCATTTGTAATAGATGAGCTGAATAATAATTTATCATTTGGAATCTCTGAATTACCAATTCAGAAAAGAAATATATTACAAAAATTAATGCAAAAAGAGGAGAGGGAAGTAGAAGAAAAAACGTTTTTAGGTTTATTGGCGAATAACAAACTTGAAGATATTATGCAAATTATTGATTCTGTAGCTAATGGAAAAATTACCAAAAAACAAAAATATATGTATCAATTGGCTGGAGAATCCTCTAAAGAAATTGATGTTGCGTCATTGTCAACCGGTTTAAAGGCATTTTTAGTTCTAAAGCAAATTTTGTTAAATGGAAATTTACAGGACAAAGACGTTATTGTATTAGATGAACCTGAAATACATTTACATCCAGAATGGCAGCTTTTATATGCGGAAATAATCGTATTGTTACAGAAAAAGTTTAATTTCCATATTGTTGTGACAACACATAGTGCTCATTTTTTGGAAGCATTAGAGTTATATTCCCGAAAGTATGAAATTGCAGAAAGATGTAATTACTACTTAACAAGTTTGCAAGAAGAGGGAGTCGTTTTTGAAAATGTAACAGAAAATATCAGCAAAATATATAAACAAATGGTTGATCCAGCTCTATTATTAAGCCGATTAAGAGAGGAATTAGATACGGAAAATGACAAATTATGAGCAAATAAAAAAATTGCTATATACATTTGAAGATAATCACAATCGACATGTCGGTATAGAAACAAAGCTTTCGAGTGTGTCGGAGGATAAAACTGAATCCCAAAATAGGGATGTCAGACAACTGGTTTACGAGAATACCAGACAAGATATGGATATTATAGATATGGATGAAATTGCGCATAATGTATATCGTCTTGTGCGGTTTCCAGATTCTAAAAAAGAAGAGGAATCATTAGCTTCAGCAGATGCATTTGTAATAAGTTCGGATAATATTTGGTATTTTATAGAATTTAAAAATCAAAAAATAACGAGAGCAAAAGAGAGTGTAACGAAGAAGGCTTATCAGAACTGGTTTTGGCTTGTAGATATTTTATATGAATTGTGGGAACAAAAACAACTGAAGTACGATACATTTAATTATGACAATCCGATAGAGTTTGCAAGGAAAAATGTGGTTTATATTTTGGTAGTAAGCGAAGATAAAAATAAGTTAGAAGCTGATAAAATGGAGAAATGTCAGCTTGCTGGAGTGAAATATCAACCAGAATATATGAAAAAATTGGAAAAATATATTTTCAAAGAAGCATATGCTTATACACCTCAATTACTGGAAAGAAATTTTGTCAAACGTTTTAAGTATTAGCAAAGCAGTAAAATAAAAAGCAAGGTTATTAAGTTGTATAGGTTGAATACATAACCGATTGGTTCAAATAAGGAATCAATCGGTTTTTAATGACTGGAAGTAGTACTTATAACGTTTGAAGATTTATGTAAAGGAGCTGAAAAACGATGAACGGTCTCAGCCGAAAAATATATCTCGAACTCCCCCTCCCAACCGAAGACGATCCCCGCTCAGATCAGCAGCGGATCCTGGATAGCCTGGCGGCAGCAGGTGTGGAAGAGCGAGTCCATATGCCTGTCCACATTTTGAGAAAGTTATACCCCTTGCTGGACAACGCAAAGTGGAAAATAACGGTTTCCCTTGCCTGGAATGGGGAAAACTGGGAAATGGTGGAGATAGAGGAAGGAGATACCACCGCGCAGCATTATGGGCTGGCGGTGGATCTGGGAAGTACCACTGTGGTGGCGAGACTTCTGGACTGCAACAGTGGAGAGATTTTGAAGGAAGTCAGCTGCTTCAATAAGCAGATCCAGTGGGGGACAGATATTCTGTCCAGGATTTTTTGCTGTAAAGATAATAAGGAAAAGCTGGAAGAAGTGCGGCGGGCTACGGTGGAATCCATTTGTGAATGCATGGATAAGCTGGATGCAAGCCACTCCGCGCTCTCCATGGTAATCGCGGGCAACACCACCATGATTCACTTCCTTCTTGGAATGGATGCCTTCTGCGTCTTCTACACCCCACACGCAGTTCATGCCGACTGCCCCGGCTTTCAATTGGCGCGCGATCTGGACATTCCGCTGAAGGGCTACGTTTATTGTTACCCTGCCAAGTCAAACTATCTTGGTGGCGATATTATCAGCGGCATGATTGACACTGAATTATACAAGAAAAACGAGATCAGTGTTTTCTTCGATATCGGAACCAACGGCGAGCTGGTAATCGGAAATAAGGAATTCCTTCTCTGCGGTGCAGGAGCAGCAGGCCCGGCACTGGAGGGAGGTGTGGTGCGCACCGGAATGTGGGCAGACGTTGGCGCTGTGGATGAAGTGAAGATAAGAGATGGAAATATTTATGTGCATGTGATTGGAAGCCATGAGGAAGACTCAGGAAGGCATGAGGAAGATTCAGGAAGCCACGAGAAAAATTTAGGTAATCATGAGGATAATTCATCAGGTGAAGAACCTCAGGGAATCTGCGGTTCCGGCATCATAGACCTGATCGCAGAGCTTTTCCTGGAAGGCTGGATCGACATCCGCGGCAAGCTTTCCCCGGAAAAAAGCCCTCTTATCCAGGAGAGAGACAACCAGCTCTGTGTGGAATATGCCCCCGGTCTGTACTTCTACCAGAAGGACATCGACGAATTTATCCGCACCAAATCCGCCGCCCACACCATGGTAGAAATCATGCTCCGTGAATCCGGTCTTGACTTAAACCAGGCCGACCGCTTCTATGTAGCCGGAGCCTTTGGTAAACACGTATCCAAAGAATCCGCCATCACTATCGGCATGTATCCCGATATGGATCGCGACCACATTATCAACGCTGGAAACTCCTCACTGGAAGGAGCTCAGAAGCTTCTTTTAAACCGAAGTCTCCTCACTGACATCGACCAGATCCTGGAAGAAATGGTTTATATTCAGTTTGCCGAAGTGGAGGATTTCCTGGAATTAATGGTAGCAGCCCAGGCTTTGCCCCATACAGATTATAAGCGGTATCCTACGGTTATGGAGAAGCTGAAGGAACGACAAAAAGATATAAAATTATGAGATGATTGTAAAAAATATCTAAATTTATAGTAATTTAGCACAAAATATGCTATACTATCCCCAAACCAACAGACAGGAAGTGTACGAAATGACAGCACCCAAGAAACCACCAATTACGAAAAGTTTCGGATACGCATTTGAAGGAATTTTCACCTGTATCCGCAAGGAACGGAACATGAAGATCCACTGTATCATGGCAGTCCTGGTAGTGATCGCAGGCATCATCCTGAAGCTTTCCCCAGTGGAATGGTGCATCTGTCTTGGCCTTTTCGGACTGGTGATGGCACTGGAGCTGGTGAACACCGCCGTAGAATCCGTGGTGGATCTGGTGACCAGCGAGTACAAGCCCCTGGCGAAGATCGCCAAGGACACTGCCGCCGGAGCCGTCCTGATCGCCGCCATCATGGCCGCCATCGCCGGACTGATCATTTTCGTACCCAAAGGACTGGCATTTCTTGGACTTTTATGAGAAGTCCGGTCTGCTGAAAACGAAAATCCCACAGGGAGTTGGCAGATACAGCTGTAAATAAGAAAGGAGCACACACTATGGAACTTGGAGAAGGCATCAAAAAAATATTACTTGCAGGAATCGGCACTGCAGCAGTGACCGCAGAGAAATCCAAAGAAGTTCTGGATGAACTGGTAAAGAAAGGTGAGCTCACTGTAGAACAGGGCAAGGTCCTCAATCAGGAACTGAAGCACAATATCAAAGAGAGCGTGAAGAAGAACGTAAACGTAACTCTGAAGCCATCCAACCCGGACGAGCTGAAGGAAGTCCTTGGCAAAATGACTCCGGATCAGCTGGCCGCCCTGAAAGAGCAGATCAGCAAGATGCAGGCGAAAGACGTAGACGCAGAGGAGACTGCCGAAGAAGAGGAAGAGGCAGAAGAAGTGGAGGAAGCCAAAGAAGAATACGAGGACGACCCTCAGGAATAAGCAATAACATTTTCCGAAAAAGAAATAGTATTGCCTTGTTTAAGAAGTGCAGCAGGAAATCCTGAACGGCATTGCAGAACGAAATAAAGAAATTTATGAAGGCAGGATGAGGAGAAAGAGTACCCGAATCCTGCCTTTTCAGTAAGGGGAACAGACATGGGTGTGACAAAGAATGACAGTACGATGAAGTCAGAAGCAGACCAGGCACAAAGAAAGAATCTGGAAGTGGAAAACCAACAGGATAAAAATGAGAAAAGCAACACAGCTGGTAAGAAGTCAAATGGCAAAGACACCGGCACGTATAAAGAAAGGCTAAAAGAAATCACAGCTGTCCTCCACAAGCATGCCATCACACGAGGCGTCTCCCCGGAGAAGCTCCGCCTCATTCTCACAGATCTTGGTCCCACCTTCATCAAGCTGGGACAGATCATGTCCATGCGCTCCGACATTTTGCCCAAGCGCTACTGTGATGAGCTGATGAAGCTTTGCTCTGATGTAGACCCCATGCCATTTGCAGAAGTAGAAGAAGTCCTCCGGGAAGCCTTCGGCTGTCCCTGGCAGGAAGAATTTCAGGAAATCCAGGAGAAGCCCCTTGGCTCAGCCTCTATCGCCCAGGTACACCGCGCCGTCCTGAAAACCGGCGAGGAAGTTGTGATAAAGGTTCAGCGAAAGGGTATCTACGAAATCATGGCCCGGGATATCGGCCTGATGAAAAAGGCGGTGAAGCTCCTTCCCCCTGTAAGTATCAAGGAAGCAGTAGATCTGAATCTTGTGCTGGAAGAGCTGTGGCGCGTCACCCAGGAAGAGATGAATTTCCTGACGGAAGCCGCCAACATGGAAGAATTTTCCAGGAAAAATAAAAAGGTGGCATTTGTGAAAACACCTATTCTTTACAGGGAATATACCACAGCCAGCGTCCTTGTTATGGAATACATTGATGGTATTCCCATCGACCATAAGGAAGAGCTTCTTGCAGGCGGCTACGACCTTGATGAGATTGGCAGCAAATTTGTGGACAATTTTATCAAGCAGGTTATGGATGACGGCTTTTTCCACGCAGACCCTCATCCGGGAAATGTGATGATCCAGGGCGGCAAGATTGTGTGGATCGACATAGGAATGATGGGACGGCTGAATGAACGTGACCGCGAGCTGATCGGTCAGGCTATCGAAGGAGTGGCACTGAATGACATTGGAAAAATCCAGGATGCAGTGCTGGCACTTGGAGAATTCAAGGGGAAACCCAATCAGAGCCGCCTTTACACAGACATCAGAGACCTTATGGCGAAATACGGCACCGCAGATTTTGGCGAAATCGATATCGTAGAGATCCTCACAGATCTGATGGACGTAATGAAGGAGAACAAGATCGTCATGCCCCATGGGCTTACCATGCTTGCAAGAGGACTGACGCATATGGAAGGGGTACTGGCAGATATCAGCCCGGAGATCAATATGGTACAGATTGCAGCAGCCCGTCTGAAGGGGAACCTTCTGGATGAAGGGAACTGGAAGAAGCAGATGAAGGGCACCGGGAAAAAGCTGTATCGCTCCATGCTCCGCGCTGTGGATATCCCTGCGCTGGCAGCAGATTTCCTGCAGGGCTGTATGAAAGGCCAGACCAAGATCAACCTGGATCTACACGCCTCCGATGACCTGGCGTGGCTGATGCGCCGCCTGATCCGGAACATTGTGCTTGGTCTTTGGGTAATGGCACTTCTGATCAGCTCCAGTATTATCTGTACCACAGATATGACACCGAAGATAATGGGAATTCCGGCTTTTGGAGTGCTGGGGTACTTTGGGGCGCTGGTCATTCTCATGTATTTGTTTATCAAACATTTTATGAAAAAGTAGTGGAAAAAACCAGTGGGAAAATCGGGTTAAGTGGATAAAATTACCAAACTTTGCCGGAAAAGCCAGAAAGAAACCTGGGGGGGTTGACACTAATATGGCAGGGTGATATTTTATTAAGAAGACTGGAATGGTGAAATTTGTCGAAATTGGAAAAAAAGAAATAAATAATACCGCTGACGCATGAACGGTGGTTACAGATCCAAAGAGAGATGTGACCCAAAGATGCCTGAGAAAAAGCATAACCGGGAAGCGTTGGCGGGAAAATATAAATTTAGATAAGTTATAAATATAAGACTAAAAATAGATTTTGCAATTGCATTTTAGAGAATGGAAGGATTCTGTCAGCTGTATTTACCTAAGCTGAACGGAAGAAAGGTACTTGGGAGGGAAAAGGAAAATATGTATCGGAAGGACTCAGAGGGCTGGTTAAAGCATGGGGATTTTATTGTTCTGGATATGATCTGTCTGCAGCTGGCATTTATTTTGGCATATGCATTCCGTGGGTACGGATTCAATGTGTATGGAGATATTTTGTATCGAAATATGGCAATATTCCTTGGATTTGCCGACCTGGTGGTGATCTTCACCTCCGGTACCATGAAAAGCGTTCTGAAAAGAGGTCACTATAAGGAATTTGTCACCACCTTGAAAAATGCTGTGGCAGTAGGTGCTCTTGCAATCGCTTATCTGTTCATAATCCAGGAAGGCCAGAGCTTTTCCAGAATGATCCTGATCACCACAATTGTGATCTACCTGATCCTCACCTATGCCATAAGAGAAATCTGGAAAAATTCCTTACATAAAAAAATGGAAAACGGCGGCGACAAGAAACTGCTGATCATCACCTCCAAAGCGGTAGCGAAGAACGTAGTGCACAGCATGCAGGAAAACAATTATGCCAGATATTCCCTTGCCGGAGTGGTTGTGATCGATGAGGACTGTACCGGTGAGAAAATCTGTGGCGTCCCTGTAGTTGCATGCGAAAGTGACGTGCCTATGTACGTCTGCCAGGAGTGGATCGACGAGGTGCTGATCGTCATCTCCGAAAATCTGCCATACCCGGATGGGCTTATCGACAAGCTCACCGAAACCGGCGTAACCGTTCATCTGAACCTTGCAAAAATCACCAACCAGACTGGCAAAAGACAGTTTGTGGAAAAGGTTGGAAGCTACACAGTTCTGACCACCAGTCTGAACTATGCATCCTTCGGACAGCTTTTCCTGAAGCGCCTGATGGACATCTGCGGCGGACTGGTTGGCTGTATTTTCACAGGAATCATTACCATCTTCGTTGGCCCCGCCATCTACCTGGCATCCCCGGGCCCGATTTTCTTCTCCCAGGAACGTGTGGGAAAGAACGGAAAGAAATTCAAAATGTACAAATTCCGCAGCATGTACATGGATGCGGAAGCGCGGAAAGCCGAGCTTATGAAAGAGAACAAACTGGGCGATGGCAAAATGTTCAAGATGGACTTTGACCCCAGAGTAATTGGAAATAAGGTGCTGCCGGATGGAACACATAAGACGGGAGTGGGAGATTTTATTAGAAGGACGAGTCTGGATGAGTTTCCGCAGTTTTTTAATGTGCTTAAGGGGGATATGTCCATTGTGGGGACGAGACCGCCGTTGATTTCGGAGACGAATTTGTATGAACCGCATCACAAGGTAAGGCTTGCAATTAAACCTGGGATAACGGGGATGTGGCAGGTTAGTGGTAGGAGTGATATTACGGACTTTGAGGAAGTTGTGAGACTGGATAAAGAGTATATTGAGAATTGGAATATTGGACTGGATATTAAGATACTTTTTAAGACGGTGATGGTGGTTGTTAGGAAAGATGGATCGATGTGATTTGTAATACGAAATGAGATTACATAATTTTCATTAGGTTAATAACTGACATAGGAGTAAGTGTAATGGATATTAGAAAAGAATATGATCGGTGGTTAGAAAATGCTACATCTGATGCAGACATTGTTGAAGAATTGAAAGCAATGAATGATGCGAAAATTGAGGATGCATTTTATCGTGATCTCGCCTTTGGTACTGGTGGTTTGCGCGGGGTAATTGGTGCAGGAACTAATCGTATGAACATTTACACTGTATCGAAGGCTTCTCAAGGTCTGGCTGATTATCTGAAAAAGAATTTTGCAGAGCCATCAGTAGTCATTGGTTATGATAGCCGAATTAAGAGTGACATATTTGCAAAAGTAGCAGCTGGAGTATTTGTAGTTAATGGAATCAAAGTAAATATTTGGTCTACTTTAATGCCTGTGCCGACAGTGTCATACGCAACTCGTTATCTTCATACTTCTGCTGGTGTAATGATTACTGCTTCTCATAATCCGAGTAAATATAATGGCTATAAGGTATATGGAGCTGATGGTTGTCAGATTACCAGTGAGGCTGCTGCTGATATTTTAAGTGAAATTGAGAAATTGAATATTTTCGCAGATGTTAGAATTGGTGATTTTGAAGCTGGTGTAAAAGATGGCAATATTCAATATATTTCAGACGAAGTTTACACCGCATTTGTTAATGAGGTGAAAAATCAATCTGTTTTGTTTGGAGAAGAAATTAATAAGAATGTCGCTATTGTATACAGTCCACTGAATGGTACCGGTTTGAAGCCTGTTACTCGTACATTGAAAGAAATGGGATATACCAATATTACAGTGGTTAAAGAACAGGAGCAGCCGGATGGCAATTTCCCAACTTGCCCCTACCCGAACCCTGAAATCAAGGAAGCCATGGTTCTCGGCATGGAGTACGCCAAAAAGTGCAACGCTGACCTGCTATTGGCAACTGACCCAGATTGTGACCGCGTGGGTATTGCTGTTAAGAACAAGGCTGGAGAGTATGAACTTCTGACTGGTAACCAGACTGGTATGCTGTTGCTGGACTACATTTGCAGCCAGCGTGTGAAGCATGGTAAGATGCCTGCTGACCCTGTTATGATCAAGACTATTGTTACGATGGATATGGGCGAGCAAATCGCTTCCCACTACGCCCTACGGACCATCAATGTGCTGACTGGCTTCAAGTTTATCGGTGAGCAGATTGGCAAACTGGAACAGCAGGGGAATGCCGACAGTTATGTGTTCGGCTTTGAGGAAAGCTATGGCTATCTGACCGGTTCCTACGTCCGTGATAAGGATGGTGTGGATGGTGCATACATGATTTGTGAGATGTTCAGTTATTATGCAACGCAGGGCATCAGTCTGTTGGACAAATTGGACGAGCTATATAAGATCTATGGCTACTGTTTGAACACCCTGCATAGCTACGAGTTCGATGGCAGTGCTGGTTTTGCTAAGATGCAGAACATCATGCAGGCTTTCCGTGGAGATATCAAGGCATTTGGCGGCAAGAAGGTCGTTAAGTTACTGGATTATGCATCGGGGCTGGAGGGTCTGCCGAAGTCCGATGTGCTGAAGTTCTTACTGGAAGATAACTGCTCTATTGTAGTACGTCCTTCCGGTACTGAGCCGAAGCTCAAGACATATATCTCTGTCAGTGCAGAGAATAAAGAAAACGCCGAAAAGATGGAAGCGGAGATTCGTAAGAGTGCTGAAGAGTACTTGAAGTAAAGAGTAGAGGAGAAAAACATAAATGAATATTATTTTACTTTCTGGTGGTTCAGGCAAGCGTCTTTGGCCTCTTTCCAATGATGTGCGTAGCAAACAATTTATTAAACTATTTAAACATAATGAAGAATATGAGTCTATGGTACAACGTGTGTATCGCCAGATTACCACGGTAGATGCTGATGCTAAGATTACAATTGCAACAAGCAAGTCACAGGCTAGTGCTATTAAGAACCAATTAGGTGAAAAAGCATCCATTTGCGTAGAACCTTGTCGACGTGATACTTTTCCTGCTATTGCATTGGCTGCGGCTTATCTTCATGATGAATTAGGCGTTACAGAGAACGAAGCAGTAGTTGTCTGCCCTGTTGATCCATATGTGGATAATACATATTATGAAGCAGTTAAAAAATTGCAAGAATTAGCAGAACAAGGAAATGCTAATTTAACGTTAATGGGAATTGAACCCACTTATCCTAGTGAAAAATATGGATACATCATCCCAGAAAATGGTAAGAATGTTAGCAAAGTCAAGGAATTCAAAGAGAAACCAGATGTGGAAACTGCTAAGAAGTATCTGGAAAAAAAAGCATTGTGGAATGCAGGGATATTTGCTTTTAAACTGGGGTATTTATTGAGTAAAATTCACAGTATGATTGATTTTGAAGATTATCGCGATTTATTTAGCAAATATGACACCATGACAAAAATCAGTTTCGATTACGCTGTGGTTGAGAAAGAGTCCAGTATTCAGGTTCTGCGTTACAGTGGTGCTTGGAAGGATGTTGGAACTTGGAATATGATGGCTGAAGTTATGGCAGATAAAACCAAGGGTAAAGCAATTTTGGATGAAACCTGTGAAAACACCAATATTGTAAATGAAATGAATATTCCTGTTCTTTGTATGGGATGTAAGAACATGATCATTGCAGCCAGTGGTGATGGAATTTTAATTGCTGATAAAGAGCGCAGCGGCTATATGAAGCCATATGTTGAAAAAATAGAGACAGAGGCAATGTATATTGAAAAGTCTTGGGGAACTTATACTGTTATTGATGTGCAGCCAGGATCAATGACAGTTAAGGTTTCAATGAGAGCTGGTGAGCAAATGGCATATCATATGCACAATTATAGAGAAGAAGTTTGGACTGTAGTTTCGGGTAATGGAAAAGCAATAGTGGATGGTATGGAACAAATTCTTCGTGCTGGTGATGTTATTACAATTGCAGCAGGATGTAAACACACTGTTGAAGCGATTACCCCGCTGGATATGATTGAAGTTCAGTTGGGAGATGAAATTAGTGCTTCAGATAAGATTAAATTTCCAATGGAATAAGAAACGGTGGTAGACAAAGTAATGGAAATTATGAAGCTTATTCCGACGGGCAAGGATTATTTGTGGGGTGGTGTTAGGCTACGGGACGAATATGGAAAGAAAATTGATTTAACACCGTTGGCTGAAACTTGGGAGTGTTCTGTTCATCCGGATGGTCCAAGCTATGTGGCAAATGGTACGAATAAAGGAAAAACATTGGCAGAGGTACTAAAAGGGCATCCGGAATATCTTGGAACAAAAGTAGAAAATGGTAAACTTCCTGTACTAGTAAAATTTATTGACGCCAAGAAAGACTTATCTGTGCAAGTTCATCCTGATGACAAATTTGCGAGAGAACATGAGGATGATAATGGTAAAACTGAAATGTGGTATGTCGTTGAAGCTGATGAAGGAGCTTACTTGATTTATGGCTTCCAACATGAGGTGACAGAAGCAATTCTTCGAAAAGCTATTGAAACGGGAAGGCTTGATAAACATTTACAAAAAGTGCCTGTTCATAAAGGTGATACATATTTTGTTCCAGCTGGTACAGTTCATGGAATTGGTAAGGGAATTTTAGTGGCTGAGATTCAGGAAAGCTCTAATGTGACATATCGCGTTTATGATTATAATCGTGTAGATAAGAACGGAAAAAAAAGAGAGTTACATTTTGATAAAGCAGTTCAGGTAATGAATATGAATGCCGCACCAAGTGTGAAGCAAAAGCCAAGAATGGTAAAGTACTATTCTGGATGTTCGCGGGAGTTGCTTTGTCGTTGTAAATATTTTGAAACAGAAAGAATACAAGTAACGAAAGGTTTCGCATTCTCTGTTATGGATGCATCTTTTCAGGTGTTGATGTGCTTGAGTGGATATGGTGAAGTACAGACCATGGATGCAGAACAGAAGCCGATGCGATTCAGCAAGGGAGAAACGCTGTTTCTGCCGGCTGGACTGGGTAGATGTTTAGTTGTTGGTGATGCAGAGCTGATTAAGGTGCGATGCTAACAGGTTTGTAGTGAGGGTGGATAAATGTCAAGAATGAAGTTTATGAATACAGAGATTGATAACTTGACAATGCAGGAAACGCTGCAGGCTATTGATCAGCTAATTCAAAAAAATGAAAGTGCCTATGTGGTTACACCAAATGTAGATCACATTGTACAACTTGAAACAAATAAAGAATTACAGGCGGTTTATGAAAATGCGTCATTGATTTTGACGGATGGTAAGCCACTGCTGTGGATTGCTAAATGGTACGGAACACCGATTAAAGAGAAAATTTCAGGATCGGACTTGTTTCCACTTTTGTGTGATATGGCTGCTCAAAAAGGATATAGGATGTTTTTTTTAGGTGCAGCTGAAGGTGTGGCAGCAAAAGCAGCAGAAAATCTTGCAACCAGATTTAAGGGATTGCAGATTGTAGGTACATATTCACCTCCATTTGGTTTTGAAAAAAATCAAAAAGAAATGAATAAAATTAAATCCATGATAAAAGAGGCTAGTCCGCATATATTGATTATAGGATTAGGTTGCCCGAAGCAGGAAAAGTTTATGTACCATTATTGTAAAGAACTTGGAGTGCCAATTTCTTTTGGGTTGGGTGCTAGTTTTGATTTTGAAGCAGGGAATATTAAAAGGGCCCCTCGTTGGATGTCTAATCATGGTTTGGAGTGGATTTTTAGAATCACACAAGATCCAAAACGTATGGCAAAACGATACTTAGTGGATGATCGAAAGATACTTGGTTTAGCAATTAAGTATTGGAGGGAAAAATAATGCGGATTTGTGTAGATCTCACCTCATTAGCAGATAATTTTTCTGGCATAGAACGCTTTGCTCTTTCAATTACTAAAGAGCTTATAAAAAATGAAAAATATCACTGGATACTTCTCTTTAAAAACACTGTGCATAAGGCATTTGAAGATGCAAATGCTGAAAAAATTGTAATTAAGGGTAGTAACAAATTATTATTCAATCAGATAATACTTCCTTTGAAAATGTTAAAAATCAAAGCAGATAGATATTTTTTTCCTGCATTTCCAGCTCCTTTTTTCTTTTTTAATACGAACGTATTTAATACTATTCATGATTTGAGTTGTTGGGATTGTCCAAGAAGTAATAAGAAATATATGATAGCCTATTTTAGACTTATGTATTGGAAAGCTTCCATATGCAATAAGAAAATTGTTACAGTGTCAGAATTTTCGAAGAAGAGAATTTGTTCTATTTTATCTGTCAAACCTGAAAATATTGCAGTAGTATATAATGGAATTTCAAGGCATTTTAATGCTGAAAACATTGATGAAATAAAGAAAAAGCAAATAGCTGACAAATATTCCTTGCCCCCAAGTTTCATTTTATCATTATCTACAATAGAACCAAGAAAGAATGTTAGGCTTTTATTAGATGCTTGTGCAGAGTTATTAGAAGAAGGAGTCGTAGAGGATATAGTCTTAGCAGGACGAAAAGGATGGAAAATGAATGATTTTCTTAGTGGATATCAAGAAAAATTTCTAAAGCATGTGTTTTTTACAGGATTTGTAGATGATGAAGATTTACCGTCTGTGTACAAGATGGCGAAATTATTTGCTTTTCCTTCGCAATATGAAGGATTTGGAATTCCTCCTTTAGAAGCTATGGCATGCGGTACTCGTGTAATATCTTCTGATGCTGCATCAATGCCAGAAATTTTGGGTGATGCTGCAGTATATTTCAAAAACCAGAATTTAAATGATTTGAAAAGAATTTTAAAAAAAGAAATTAAAGTAGTTGAAAAAAATAGTGATTATGTAAAATGTGGAGAACAGCAAGCAAAAAAATATAGTTGGAATAGAGAGGCAAAAAAACTGATTAATTTCCTCTGCGAGTGTCAATGATTTAAGAAATGAGGAGCAAGTTATGAATAAAAGGTTGATGAAAAGAGAATTAGCAAATCTGAAAATGCTATTTAATATTGCGAAAAAACAAGGAGGCAAAGTCTTTTTTTGGTCGTTAACAGATGGAGTTTGCAGGAGATTTCACTTTGTTAATTTTTATCATAAAACACATTATAAACGTCATGAAGCATGTAAAGCATATTTAAAAAAAAGATATGCATATGTTGTTGAAAAATATAGAAAAGATACTTTTAAAGAACTTGGGAAAATAGATTCTGACTCTATAATTTGGCGATACTGGCATCAAGGGGTGTCCAATGTTCCGTATCCGGTTGATATTACATTGAACAATATAAAAAATAAAGTTGGAAAACATCCAGTAAAGGTTTTAGATGCGACATCTTATAAAGATTATATTGATGTGCCAGATTATATAGCTGAAAAAGTACAAAATGGGCAAATGAATATTGCTGTGTTTTCTGACTATATCCGGCTAGCTTTATTAAAACGTTATGGAGGTATCTGGCTTGATAGTACGTTTTATGTAAATAGAGATTTCCCAAGAGAAATTGATAACATGTCTTTTTATACGATTAATCAAGGAAATAAAAGAAAGTGGGTAGTGACGAGAGATAGGTGGTCAGTCTGCCTGTTAGCATGTGCACCTAATAATCCGTTGATTTCATTCTGCGAAGAATTCTTGCGGGAGTATTGGAAGAATGAAACGACACCAGTAGCGTATTTAATGACAGATTGTATTATTGGAATTGCATATGATGAAATTCCTTTTTTCAAGAAAATGATTGATAGTGTGCCTATCAACAATACACATTGTTTTGATTTTCTAACGGAATTTAGGAATGAAACTTATAACGAGGAAAAACAGATAGAAATGAATCGTGATACATTTTTATATCAACTATCTTATAAATTCAGTTGGAATCAAAAAACATCAGATGGCAAATTGTCAAACTATGGTGGTCTTGTAGAGAATAATAATGGAGCTGAGTTAATAAAATGAAATTTTCATTCATTATAGGAACAATAAATAGAACAAGAGAATTAAAATACTGCATTGAATCTCTCCTAACTCAAAGCTATAGAGAGTTTGAAATAATCATAGTAGATCAAAGTGAGAATGATTTGACAGAAAAATTA
This sequence comes from Ruminococcus sp. 1001136sp1, assembly GCF_039841815.1. Taxonomy (NCBI): domain Bacteria; kingdom Bacillati; phylum Bacillota; class Clostridia; order Eubacteriales; family Oscillospiraceae; genus Ruminococcus; species Ruminococcus sp. 1001136sp1. The sequence continues at coordinate 165,302 of NZ_JBDPGY010000005.1, forward strand.
GTTAAGTCTTTTAATGAAAAATGCATTATATATAATCATGTTAGTTTTAAGGGACTTTCTAAAGCTCGCAATTATGGTATTAGTATAGCAACAGGTGAATATATTTGTCTGACAGATGATGATGCTTGTTACGATATTGATTATTTGTCTATGCTAAAAGGTTATTATGAAAAAGAACCTAATTGGATTATATCGGGGCATATGTGGGATGCGGTTAATAAAAGAGAATTTATTGATTATAGTAGAATACGTGAAGGAGAACCTTTATCAGTAAGAGATATAATTAGAAAATGTCCTTCGCCTGCAATTACATTTCCTAAATGTATTGTGCAAGAAATAGAGGGGTTTGATGAGAACTTTGGTGTTGGAGCTAAATATGGAGCTGGTGAAGAAACGGATTTTTTACTTAGAGCATTTTGGATTAAATATGATGTGATTTATTGCGAAGATGTTAGAGTACAACACCCTCATGAATATGCGATGATTGCAGTGGATGAAGAAGCAGAAGATCGTAAAGCATTTAATTATCCATATGGAATTGGAGCAATGTATAAAAAGCAATTTGTACTTGGTGATAAAAAAAAGATGATGTATCCGTATGTTGAACAGATTTTAAAAATGATAATTAAGAAGATTTTGCATAAATCAAGAGCTGAATTAATATTAAAGCGATTTCAGGAGGGCTTCAATTCATATAATAGAGAGCTCGAGGGTAAAATAGAATGACTGTTTATTTGACATTACTTGGAATTTTAGCTGTAACATCAATATTAGAGTTACTTCATATTAAATTAGAATCAAAACAAAAAAAAATTCTCTATTTTGTAACGGTAATAGCTTTAGTTTTGGTTGCAGGCTTAAGATACGGGCTTGAAACCGATTATTGGCATTATTATTATGTATTTAATGGAACACTAAAGGTGTCTTCTCTTGAAATTGGATTTAAATTATTCAACTTTTTAATACATACTTTTTTTAAAAATTATGGAATATATTGTCTCATAGTGGCTATTATATCATTGGGAATAAAAGGAAAGTTTTTCTTTAAATTAAAGTATCCATTTATTGCTTTATTATGCTATTATCTCCGTTTCTATGTTCTATTTGAATTAAATGCAATAAGGCAGGGCATTGCAATGACATTTGTTATTGTTGCGATATATTATTTAATAAATAATAATACTAGAAAATATATTGTTTATGTTGTAATTGCAATGCTTTTCCATTCAGCAGCAGTGTGTGCACTACTTGGATTGATTTTAAAAAAAATAAACTTAGAATTTAAGCATATTATTTTTATGTATTTGTGCTGCCTTATATTTAGATTGGCTTTTTTTGATATAGTTATAGTTTCTTTTTCACCTTATATTTCGGGTGTACTTGGCTCGACAAATAACTTGATACACGGAATACAATATATTATAAATTCAGGTGATAAGATGCAGGAAATGAATTACTTTGCATTAGCCAGAGTAATTATTCCTGGTATTTGCTTGTATTTTATCTCAAATAAAAATAATCAAATGTATTTCAATTTATATTTTACAGGTTCAGTATTAAATTTGCTTTTTTGGGGGTTAGATACAATTGCGTTTAGAATTCCAGCAGTTTTTTATATATTTGAAGCATATATATTAAATGATGCGTTATTAGAACGAAAGTTATTTGGCCGAAAAAAAAAGGATTGGATATTTACAATTTGTTTTTGGGGCATATCTTTTTGCGATATTTGGACTTTTGTGTCATATCTAACAGACAGCACTACGCTTGTTCCATATCGTACAATTTTGGGAATATAGAATGAAACTATGCGGATGAAATAGATAGATATTGAATGAGGCATATTAATTAATAATGGTTATGAACTATATTTTAGGAATATATGGTGTTGTTTAGAATTGTATGCGCAAATATAAAATATCAGATAACAGTAATATATAAGATGTTTTCTTTTTGGAATTTAAGTTTTTATATATTAAAAAATTAGAGTGGAGGTAAAAATGATTCCTAAAATTATACATTATTGCTGGTTTGGTGGAAAACCGCTTCCAGAGCTTGCACAAAAATGCATTTCTTCTTGGAAGAAATATTGTCCTGATTATGAAATTAAAGAATGGAATGAATCTAACTTCGATTTAAATTCTTGTGATTATGTACGAGAGGCTTACGAAGCAAAAAAGTGGGCTTTTATTACAGATTATGTTAGGTTGTATGCTATGGTGACAGAAGGCGGAATTTACATGGATACAGATGTGGAAGTGATTAAAACATTAGACCCTTTTCTTTGCCATAAAGCTTTTTCTGGTTTTGAAGATGAGGTTAGTATTCCAACTGGAATTATGGCATGTGAAAAAAACTTTCCGCTATTTACAAAGTTATTAGAAGATTATGATAATCGTCATTTTATTTTGCAGGATGGCAAATTTGATCTTACAACTAATGTTGTAACAATAACAAATCTCTGTAAAAAATATGGATTTATTGGAGATGATAGCAGACAAGATATTTGTGGATTTATTTTGTATCCACATGATGTATTTTGCCCTAAAAGTCATGTGACAGGGATTATTAGTTTGACTAATCGTACTGTTACGATTCATCATTTTTCTGGTTCATGGAAAAATAAGGAGGCAAAGATATCAATACAAATAAAGAGAAAACTCGATAATAAGGGACCTGCATTTCATATAATTGCAAAAGTCGTAGCTTTTCCTTTTACTTATAGTGATCGTGCGAAGAACGAAGGAGTGGGAAAAGCTACGCATTATTATATAAGAAAGATTGTAAAAAAGATAATAATACAAAAAAGAGGGAGAAATCACATATGAAAAAAATAATGGTTGTTTTTGGAACTCGTCCAGAAGCTATCAAAATGTGTCCACTTGTTAATGAATTGAAGAAGCGTAAGGAATTGCAAACAGTAGTATGTGTGACAGGTCAGCATCGTCAGATGCTTGATATGGTTTTGGAAGCATTTGAGATTATACCAAATTATAACTTATCTATTATGAAAGATAAGCAAACATTATTTGATGTGACAACTAATATTTTAAATCGTATTAAAGATGTTTTAGAAAAAGAAAAACCTAATGTTGTTTTGGTTCATGGTGATACATCTACTACATTTGTAACTGCCTTAGCTTGTTTTTATTTGCAGATTCCAGTTGGTCATGTAGAAGCCGGTTTGCGTACATATAATATTTATAGCCCTTATCCTGAAGAATTTAATCGTCAGGCGGTTTCAATTATTAGTAAATTTAATTTTGCTCCAACAGAACTGTCTAAAGAAAATCTTTTGAAAGAAGGAAAAGATCCGACAAGTATTTATGTTACTGGCAATACTGCAATTGATGCATTGAAAACGACTATCAGAGAAAATTATACACATCCTGAATTGGAGTGGGCAGATGGAAGCCGACTTATTATGATTACTGCGCATCGCCGTGAAAACCTTGGTGAACCAATGCAGCATATGTTTAAAGCAATTCGTCGTGTTATGGATGAACATCCAGATGTTAAGGCAATATATCCTATTCATATGAATCCGGTTGTTCGCGAAATTGCTAACGAGTATTTAGATAACGACGATCGTATTCATATTATTGAACCGCTTGATGTTCTTGATTTCCATAATTTTCTGAACAGAAGTTATCTTATTTTGACTGATTCAGGTGGAATTCAGGAGGAGGCACCTTCTCTTGGTAAGCCGGTTCTGGTTATGCGTGACACTACAGAGCGACCGGAAGGTATTGTAGCGGGTACATTGAAGCTAGTTGGTACGAAAGAAGAAACGATTTATAACGAGTTTAGCCGTTTGCTTTCAGATAGAGAGGAATATGATGCGATGAGCAAAGCAAGCAATCCGTATGGAGATGGTCATGCTTGTGAAAGAATTGCAGACATTCTTGTCAAGTAAACTAGGAGAGGTGAGAATGAAAACATTATCTATTATTATCCCGATGTATAACACCTCAAAGAGTTACTTTGAAAAATGTCTGATATCTTTGTTGTGTGAGCAGCAAAAAGAGATTGAAGTTATTGTTGTGGATGATGGTTCACAAGAACAATATAGTAGAGAGACAAAAAAACAAATTGAAAGTTCGCCACTTGATATTAAATATTTTAAAAAGAAAAATGGTGGTCAAAATTCTGCGCGAGAATATGGTCTTGCACATGCAACGGGTAGATATGTTTTCTTTATGGATGCTGATGACTATGTGGATAGTGATGCCTTAGATAAAATTATATCTTTATTAAAAAAATACAAGCCGGTTATTCTTGCCTTTAATTATGATGTACGAACTTCAGATGATGTTATTTTAGAAGAACATAATCGTTGGAAAGGTGAATATAAGAAAGTTGATGTAAATAAAGGGCTACTTTATAGTGATTCTTTGTGTTTGCAAATTTATGATAGAGACGCATTTTATAAAAGCGGAATACATCTTGTACAGGGAGTTAGAATTGGTGAAGATATGGCTTCATCGACAGCACTTTTAGCCACAATTGAAACGGAGTATGCAACAGATACGTGTTTGTATCATTATATAAAACATCCAGGAAGTGCGTTAAGCAATCCATCAGAAGAATCGGCACTTGACATGATTCATGCATTTGAGGCAATGCTGGCACAGCTTGACACGTCGATTCAAACTCAATATTATGTAGAATTTGAATGGCTTGCAATTTTACATATATTGTACTACAACACTATGAGGATTTTAAAAAGCTATGGGGGAAACAAGGCGTATATTAAAGAAATAAAAAAATGGATGAGGAATAATTATCCAAATTGGAAGGAAAATACATATATAAGGACAGAGAATATTGCTACCAAATGGTCATTTGTCTTAATTAAGAATGACCACACAAAGTTTTTATTTTATTTACAGGAAGCAAAAAAGAAAATGAAAAAACTTTTTAAGAAAAGGCAATCAAAGTGATTTTAGAAAGGAAAAATTGATTGGGCGATGATAAATGAAAGAAAAAAAGGAGCAATATTGTCTTATATTCAAGTTGTATTGAGTGTCGTTGTCAGTATTGTTTATGTGCCGGTTCTACTTCGATATCTTGGACAAAGTGAGTACGGATTGTATCAGATTGTAGGTTCTTTTTTTTCCTACATATCTGTTTTTGAGTCGTGTATGTCAACGGGGGTTCTAAGAAATTATTGCAATGCATTAGGTAGTAAAAATACAGAAAATGCAGATATAACACTTTCGATGGCTAGAGTGATATATAGGGCTATGGCTGTTTTGATAGCTGTTATTGGTGTCATTGTGTTTTTTTTGTTTAGGTATCTTTATACAAGTTCTTTTAGTACTCTGGAATTAAAGGAAGGTTCTGCAATTCTGATTTTGTTATTTGTCAATATGCTGGTAACATTGTTAGGATCAGTTTATTTAACCATTTTAACAGGGCATGAGAAGTTTACCTTTTTGAAAGTACTCGCAATTGTAATTCAGATAGTACAACCGTTCTTAGTTATTTTATGTGTGCGAAAAGTTCCGTATGCTATTACAATATCGACAGTAATTGTATTACTTAATATTTTAACAGTATTCATAAGATACATTTATGTAACTAGGAAATTAAAAATTAGAATTATAAAGAAAGAAAAAGATACCAAGGTAATTCAGGATATTGTTGGACTTTCTGTAACAATTCTTATGGGGTGTATTGCGGATCAGATTTTTTGGAAGACAGATCAGGTTATTTTAGGAAAGCTTTTTAACACAGCGCTAGTTGCAGTATATTCAGTGGGAGCTCAAATTTATATGATGTATATGCAATTTGGCACTCAAATTGCCAGTGTGTTCTATCCAAAGGTTAGTATTTTATATCAAGAAAATAATGGAAATAAAAAAGTTTCGGAGCTTTTTGTACGAGTTGGAAGAATGACATTCATGGTAATTATGCTGATTCTTTCTGGTTTTATTGCGTTTGGAAAAGAGTTTCTTATGATATGGGTTGGAACTGGCTATACAGAAGCATATTATGTATCGATTGTTGTTATGATCCCATTTTCGGTTGATTTAGCTCAAAACCTTGCATTAGCAATTTTGCAGGTAAAAAAACAGTATGGATTTCGTGCAAAAATTTATTTTTTAAGTGCAGTTATTAATATTATTACGACAATAATTTTTGCATCATATTTTGGCATTGTTGGAGCTGCGATTTCAACGGGGTTATCAATGACTATTACAAGTGGTTTTATTATGAATTGGTATTACTTAAAAAAAGCAGAATTAGATATTGCGAAGTTTTGGAAAGAATCTATCCCGGTTATCATGGTAGCAATTGTGATGTCATGCATTTCGTGCTTACTGAAGCGCGGTGAAGGCGTGAAAAATGTGTCAGTTGTTCATTTCGGAATAGAAGTTTTAATTTATTCAGTGGTTTATGCATTTATAATGTATTTGTGTGTTATGAAATCAGATGAGAAAGAACAAATTTTTAATTTGGTGAAGCACAAGAAAAAGATTTAAGAATGAAATGTTGAGTTTGTTAAGTTTTGAAAAATAATTTGAGGGTGTAAAATAAAGTGTGTAAGTTAAGAAAAACAAATTTCAAAACTTACGCACTTTGTTCAATGTGAACTTCCGAAAAAATCTCCCCTAAACAAATTTTAGGGATGATGAGGAATAAAAAAATATTGAAAATTCGGCGTTTTGCACGTAATTTTGCTTGCAATCGTGTGAACTTCCAGAAAAAGTTCCACCTAAACAAAATTAAGAGAATAAAAAATTGAAAAAATCCCGATTTTCTGCGGGTTCTGCTTGCAGGAGACTGGGATATATGGTACAATTATTTTAGGCGGATTACCGCCTAAAAGGAGGAGCCTAATGTATCTGGATTTTTTAGTGAAAACACCATTCGTACAGGGGAAGATTACACGTAGAAAAAAGAAAGATGTTGTATATATTGAGTATGAATATGACCGGATCTATGATCCGGTAAGGCAGTATACTTTTCCAAAAAGAGTAACGATAGGAAAACTGTCAGAAACAGATCCGGAACTGATGCAGCCGAACCAAAATTTCCTGAAATATTTTCCAGATGCAGAGCTTCCAGAGACAAAAAACAGGACATCCAGAAGCAGCTGCCTGCGTGTGGGAGCATATTTTGTATTGCGTAAAATTATAGAAGAATTCAACCTGGTCGAGCTCCTTGGTGGGTATTTTGAACAGCGTGATCTGGGACTTTTTCTTGATCTGGCGGTATACTCAATCATTGCAGAAAACAATGCTGCCCAGTACTATCCGGATTATACATACAACCATCCTCTTTTTACAAATGGAATGAAACAATACAGCGATTCTACTGTCTCAGATTTCCTGAATTCCGTAACGGATGACCAGAGTATTGGGTTCTTAAACTCCTGGAATGAGACCAGAAACCATCGCGAAAAAATATATATTTCCTACGATTCCACGAACAAAAACTGCCAGGCTGGAGACATTGAAATGGTGGAATTCGGACATCCGAAAGTAGATGTGGGACAGCCTGTATTTAACTATGCGGTTGCATATGATACACATAACCAGGAACCATTATTTTACGAAAAATATCCCGGAAGTCTGAACGATATCTCACAGCTTCAGTTCATGTTAGACAGAGCTTTTGGATATGGCTATAAGAAGATTGGCTTTATTTTGGACAGGGGCTATTTCAGCTGTGAAAACATACAATATATGGATAAATGCGGGTACAGCTTCGTGATCATGGTGAAGGGACTGGCTTCACTGGTGAATGAACTGGTTCTGGAACACAAGGGAACTTTTGAAAGTAAGCGCGTGAATAACATCTATGAGTATGGAGTATATGGGAAGACCGTGAAGCACAGGCTTTATGCGGGTGATAAAAAAGAACGGTATTTTCATCTGTACCACAGCATTTCCAAAGAAAGTGCAGAGCGTGCTGGGATTGAAAACAGGCTCAACCAGATGACATTGTACCTTAAGAAATATCAGAATAAAGTAAAAGAATTCGGGCCAGGGTTTGAGAAGTATTTTAATCTTCATTATGATGAAAAAACACAGGCATTTGTACTGCCGGAAGAGCGCTGCAGTGTGGTGGAAAGGGAACTGGATCTGGCAGGATATTTCTGTATAATCACATCGGAAAAGATGAGCGCAAAAGAAGCAATCGAGTTGTATAAGAGCCATGATACATCAGAAAAACTTTTCCGGGGAGATAAATCCTATCTTGGAAATAAGAGCATCCGGGTGTATTCGGAAGAGTCAGCACGGGCTAAGATATTTGTTGAATTTGTGGCAATGATACTGCGCTGTAAGATGTATACGAAGCTGAAAGAGGAGATGAAAAAACTGGAAAAGAAGCCGAATTATATGACAGTTCCGGCAGCGTTGAAGGAACTTGAAAAGATAGAAATGGTGCGTCAGTTGGACAATGTATACAGGCTGGATCATGCAGTAACAGCTAATCAGAAAACAATATTAAATGCGTTTGGTCTGGATGCGAATCACATAAAAAACTATGCATCCGAGTTGAGTAAAGAATTAAAAAAGGCGGAGTAGAAAGGAGAAAAAGATGGCAAGAACAAGAAAAACGAGCAGGGAAGCCCTGGATGAAAAGATTGAAAAAGCGGAAGCGGATGTGATCGTAGCGAAGAAAAGATATGACCATGCAACTGCAGTTTTGAAAGAGCTATTGGACAAGCGGGATGCGATAAGGAAAGATGAAATCCTGTCAGCAATTGTAAAGAGTGGACGGTCTTATGAGGAGATAATGAACTTCCTGAATGTGGAAGAAACTGAGAGAGAAATAAAGGAATAGACAAGGAATGCACCACAGCTACGGCTGTGGTGCGAGTTTTAGGCGGAAAATTTCTGGAAGTTCACATGAATGGATATAGGCTGGATTTAGTTGTAAAATTTCTGGAAGTTCACACTTTACAAGTAAGAATTCATAAACACGCATAAAATTATTGAGACCAAAAAGTTTTCATGATATCATTATTGGTAGAAAATAGTGATACTGTGGAAGCTTTTTTGTATAGGGAGTGTGTGATAGATGGGAAGATTTGTGAATCCGGACAACAGTGCTTTTCAGGCTGCTTTGAATTCCAGAATTTATGTAGATAAAACTGGTATGATCGAATATATGAATCGCGTTCTGGAGACTACAGATGCATATATTTGCAACAGCCGCCCCAGGAGATTTGGGAAATCCTATGCGGCGAATATGCTTGCAGCATATTACAGCAAAGGTGCAGATTCTGAGATGATGTTTTCCGACCTTTCAATAGGAAAAACACAGGATTTCAAAAAGTATCTTAACAAATATGATGTAATTCACATTGATATCCAGTGGTTTCTGGCAAATTGTGAAGATAAGAACAAAGTGGTACAGTTTATTACAAAAAGCGTACTGGACGAGTTGCGCGAAATTTATCCAGAGTGTTTGGTTCTCCAAGAGGGTTCTTTGTCTGATGCGCTTTCAAGAGTTAAAAATCAAACAGGACAGAAATTTGTCATTATTATTGATGAATGGGATGTTTTGATTCGAGATGAAGCGCAGAATCAGGCTGTACAGGAAAATTATATTAATTTCCTGAGGGGACTGTTTAAAGGTACTGAGCCAACTAAATATATTGCTCTCGCATATCTGACAGGTATCCTTCCAATCAAAAAAATGAAAACCCAGTCAGCACTAAATAATTTTGATGAGTTTACTATGCTTAGTGCAGGCAATATGGCGCCTTATGTCGGTTTCACAGAAAGTGAAGTGAAGATGCTTGCAAAAAAATATCATCAGAATTACGAAAAGGTCAAAAGGTGGTATGATGGTTATCTCCTAAATGAGCATCAAATATATAATCCACGGGCGGTTGTGGGAGTTATGCTAAATGGCGAATTTAAGAGCTACTGGTCAGAGACTGCTTCTTACGAGACAATCGTGCCGTTGATCAATATGGATTTCGATGGCTTAAAGTCCGCTGTTATTGAAATGTTGTCAGGCGCTGAAGTGAAAGTGAATACGGCAACTTTTAAAAATGATACGGTAAATATACAGAACCGCGATGAGGTTCTTACGTATATGATCCATCTTGGCTATCTGGGATACGATCAGAATCGAAGGTCTGCATTTGTTCCTAATGAAGAAATTCGGCAGGAACTTACGCTTGCTGTAGAGAACAAAAAATGGAGTGAAATGACAGCATTTTGGAAGAACTCTGCCAGTCTTTTGGAGGCAACCCTGGATATGGATGAAGAAGCCATTGTAGAAAGTATAGAAAAGATTCACACTCAGTATGCATCTGGAATCCAGTACAATGACGAAAATTCCCTAAGCAGTGTACTTACGATTGCATACTTAAGTTCTATGCAGTATTATTTCAAACCTGTCCGAGAGTTTCCTACTGGTCGTGGCTTTGCTGATTTTGTGTATATACCGAAACCAGAATACAAAGCCAATTATCCAGCGCTCGTAGTAGAATTGAAATGGAATAAGAATGCGAAAACGGCTCTTCAACAGATTTACGAGAAAAAATATCCGGAGTCTATTGCAGAATATACTGGAGAGATTTTGCTGGTTGGGATTAATTATGATAAGAAGACGAAGAAACATGAATGTGTGATAGAAGAGTACCAGAACTAGCAAGTTGTATAAAGTTAGTTAATGAAATATCGGCGATTTATAATACAATCTATCTATAAATACAGATGAAGGAGAATGTATAGTGGGGAGAGTTAGATGGATTCATTTTTCTGATTTGCACTTGGGAAATGATAAAGCAACAGAAACACGTCTTATGAGGCGTGAATTGCCAGAATATATTGCTGGATTGAATCGAAATTTTGACTATGCGTTTTGCACAGGTGATATTAAAGAGTGGAATGGCTGCTATACAGATGCCTGTGTGGAGTATTTAAAATCGATATGTAAAGCTGGAATGGTGCCTTTGACACGGTTATTTATAGTTCCAGGAAATCATGACGTTAAAGTTACAAATTCCGAAAGAAAAGAGATTATAGATAGATTAACTGATTGGAATAGTTCATATTACACTCCGGCTGAGGGAAATATTTCAGAATCTGATATTAGAATCCTAAAAGAAGGGGAAACTGATTTCATAAATTTTATCAGAAAACTGCTTGGAACAGAACGTGCAGAGATGTACACAAAACCGCATTTTGTGGTTAAGACAGAGCAGTTTAATATTCTACATGTGGATTCAACTTTGACTTACGGTCAGGGAAGAAATCGTGACTTCGTAATTGGATCAGGTGTACTGTTAGATGCATTGGACGAATGTGCTCCAAACAAGCCAACAATTCTTCTTACACATTATTCGTTTGATTTTTTGACACAGCAGGAGCGAAAAGAGGTTGAAAAATTGTTGGAAAGTACAGATGTGCAGCTATGGTTGGCAGGTCATGAACATGAAAATCTGATTCGCAAGCAGCGTGAAAAGTTCTGGGAATGCCAAAGTGGAAACCTTGCACTTCAATATGGGGCAAGATCTTGTTTCCTTACTGGAGAACTTGATTTAGATACAGGAGAAGGGATTCTTGAAGTTCATGCCTGGTATGAGAAAAAAGGCTGGGCATTGTATCCCTTTGCACGAACTGGATCGGAAAATGATCAAATTTACCCTTTCTCATTAAGGCTTCCGGGAATTAAAAGAGAAAAGAATGTATCACCAGAGCTTTTTAATGCTCGTGAAGCCTGTTATCAGCTTTCCCAGGATGGAAATCTTTTTGATGGTGTCAAAGTGAACAACCTGCTTTTTGCAGATTTGGAATGGAATGGCCGGACATATATAAATAATAATACAGAAACTCCGTTGACGACGCTTATGAGGGAATTATGGACTTACAAAAATGAACATCCGGAAGTATCCTGTAATGCACTGATTCTTGGCGACGGCGGAATGGGCAAGAGTACTATGATGTATCAAGAGTGCAGAAGATTGCTTGAGGATGGAAAAATGGCAGTATATGTTTCACTACAGGCGCGCGAGGGATTTGGAAACGAAAGAATATTAGATTATGTCTTGAAGTGTATATATAAGGAAATAGATGAGCGCTCTAAGAGCCGTTTTGTTTCATTAACATGTTCCAGACATTTGCATCCAGATGTCACATTATTTATTGATGGATTTAACGAACTAACAGGCTCTGGTGCACAGAGATATGTTGCGGAAATTAAGAAATTATCACAGCAACAGGGAATTCAGATTGTAATATCTTCACGGCTTGATTTTTTGAGAGATTATGGACTTAGTCATTTTTGGATGATTCATACCTGTGATCTTAGAGAAGAACAATATCATGGCCTTTTTGATGAAAACGAGTGGAATAATATTGTGGCGCATAAGAATATAAGGATTCTTCTTCGAAACCCAATGATGGCACTTTTGTATGCATGTACCTGTCCGGTTGTAAGTAAGCATCAAGATCTGGATTATTTAGACTGGAAAATGCCAATAACGAATGTTGTTGATCTGATTCATGATTATTACTTATCACAAATTGCAATTTTGTTAGATAGGGAAATGGTCAGTGGGGATGATGTGGTTGCTGGCTATTTAATAATTAAGAGAGTTCTTCCAAAGCTTGGATATGAACTGGAACGGAAAAATACTACAATTTGGGGAGAGGATGATTTTGAGCGTGCGTTGAGTAATGCAGTTGCGGAGACAAATGCATGGATAGGTGGAAGCTGTGATGTAGCTGTAATACGAAAGATAAGAAGAAAATTTCGTATTCAGAGTGCAGAAATTTCAGAAGATAAAGCGTACAATCTTATAGTAACAGAACTATGTCTTTTAAAAGCTGGCTCCGGAAGAGTTTCATTTTCACATCAGGTTTTCCGCGATTATCTTTCAGCAGTATATTTGTACGCTTGCCTTAGAAATAATATTAGAACAGAAAGACAGTGGCATGAAGAAAAAATTCATCGTGGTGTTGTGAGTTATCTTCGCTATATGCATGAAGAACCGCTGTGGGGAGAAAATGGAATTGCAAACCAATATCTTTCCGGATATAGAGAAAAGGAAAGGCCTGCTGCGGATAATTTTGTTGCCAATATTGTAAATTGTTGGTTAAGTGAAGAAACTGGAGAGCGTGATCTGTCCGGAATTGATTTACGGGGGATTCCTTTAGCTGATCATTTAAAAAGTAAATTCACAGGAAAAATTAATATAAATAATGCATGGGTTGATCGGCAGACTTTTATTAATGATAAGCATCATGATTGCATTATAGATATAAACTTTTCTCATGATGGAAGGACAATGGCCGCAATTTCTAAAAATGGAATTGTATCAGTTGTCAATTTATTAACTCAGAGTCAAATGATCGTGGGAGAACTGGGATGCCTTGAATCAGCGGCTATTGGCTATAATACAGATGATTTTCTAATTGTAAAATATGATGGAAAGACAGTTAAATGGCCAACGATTGCTTATGATATTATAGAAAATTGTAGCTTTGATGAAGTGGTTTACGTTGATTCCATTACAGAAGAAATGAAGGTGAAGGTGAATGCGCTTAAAAAGAGGCTGAGTGAATCGGATTTGTTAGGATCATGTGTGAAACAATCTGAGGACGGTAGATACTTAGGAATTGGGTATGAGAGTGGTTTTCTGCAAATTTGGGATGTACAGACGCAGGAGTGTGTTGGAGAATTGTCATTGAGCGATACACAAATATCCACTGTGTCATTTACTCCGGACGGAACAATTGCAGCATTAGGATCTGGTGGTAAAATCGTTCAAGTATGGGATGTTGTAAAACGCAAATATCTTCATACATTGTATTTTAAATACCGGGTAAGTAATGTTAGTTTTCCAGGAAATGAGCATATCTTAGAGTGCCAATTTTCAAATGGAACATACAGAAAAGTGAATATTGATGATGGAAGAGTGGGTCCGGAGACGCAGCATGGTGGAACCCGGTTTGTTTCTCAAAGGTTACTAAAAAGACTAGGAAGGCAAAAAGCAGACAAGATAGAGTCTGCACAAAATGGAAACGCAATCATCTTGTTGGAAAATGGAAATGCATACACATGGGATGAAAAATTACAAAGACTAAATTTTTGCCCTGGTCATATGGGAAAAGTTACAGCCATTGCAATGTGCGGTGCTGATAATCGATTTGCAGCAAGTTATTCGCAGGAAAGATATCGGGCAAATCGGAATGACAAAACTCGCAGAGGTATTTTGGATGGACAGAAGGTAGTTCGGGTTCGAATTGTGAAAACGGGCCAGTGCCAGTGGCGATTGCCTACTCGTGGAAGATCTATAAAAAAATTACAGTTTTTTACAGCAAATCGGATTATTTTGGCTGGACTGGCAACAAATGGTGACATTTTGTTATGGGAATTAATCAATAAAATGGTATATGGGAAAGAGCGAGGCGAATGGAAAGCAGTAGAAGTTGTTCGGAATAATCAGACGGAACCGCTGGAATGTGCAGTGACAAAGGACAGAAAAACATTTATAAGTGCGTATATAGATGGGAGTCTTGTAATCCGATCCTTTTCCGAGCAGTGTGAAGACGATGGAGTGATAAGCACATTTCCTGGAATTGATGCAAGTGTATTTGAATGGGAAGACTTGAAATGCGATGACGATATAAAAAAGACTTTGAGGAGTTATCTTCAGAAATGACTTCAAAAGTGTCAAGTATATCAGTAAAAATCCGAAAGGATTATTTGTGACTTGGATCGTTAATTGGCTGATCAAACCATTTACAATGTATGGAATTGCATGCTTGTTCTTCTTTGTGTTATTCAGGGCATTTATTCCGGTTGAACTTGCTACAGAATATCTGGCTGGGGCAGTATTGCTTGGTGCAGCACCATGCACAGCAATGGTATTTGTATGGAGCAGTCTGACGCAAGGGAATCCGGTATATACTGTCGTTCAGGTTGCAACGAATGATATTATCATTCTTTTTGCATTTGGACCGATTGTGAAATTTCTGCTGGGCGTGTCCACAGATTAGAGTGCTTTTTTCATGCCTTGAAAGGAAGTGGTCAAAGCACAATGCTTGCAAACTCAGAGTTCGTGGCACTTTTAAAGCAGGCGAATACAGACAGTTCCAAGATGGCAGAGATTATCGGAGTATCAGAGGCACAGCTTAGATTCGTAACCAATACCGCTTCGGGAATGGGGCTTATCAAGTGTGGCTCTGTGGTGATTCCATTTGATAATCAGATTAGCAAGGATACAGACCTTTACAGACTGTATAACACCAATATTCATGAGATGATAGCGATGATGAAAAAGGAAAAACTACCGGAAAAAGTAATTGAGAGGAGTGGAGAATCTTGATATAATTAAATATAGTGATTTAAAAAAGTTTATAATTTCTCGCTAAAATGGTAAAAATGACATTGTGACACCACTGGTGTCACAATTCGAAAGGTGGAATATTTGTATGGATAATGATTTAATGTCTGCAGCTGGATTAATCCATATAATTGAGGAATCTAGACAAAATGCATTAAAAAAAGTAAATGAGGAACTTATCAAAATGTATTGGAAAGTAGGTGAGTTCTTAAGTAAGGAAACGGAACACGCTTCGTAGCAATATCTATGGACAATTGATTTGTAAACGCTGTTTTTCACAAAATTATTGAGGCCAAAAAGTTTTCATGATATCATTATTGGTAGAAAATAGTGATACTGTGGAAGCTTTTTTATATAGGGAGTGTGTGAGTGATGGGAATATTAGTGAATCCAGATAATTTGGCTTTTCAGGTAGCATTGAATTCCGAGATATATGTTGATAAAAGCGGACTTATTAAGTATACGAATAAAGTTTTGAATACATTGCAGGCCTATATTTGCAATAGCCGTCCGAGAAGGTTTGGAAAATCTATTACAGCGAATATGCTTACAGCTTATTACAGCAGAGGCTGTAATTCAGAAGAAATGTTCGCTGGATTGGAAATTGGTAAAAGTGCAGATTTTAAGAAGCACTTGAACCAATATGATGTAATACATCTTGATATCCAATGGTGTATAGAGCCAGCTGGTGGACCTGAAAGGGTGGTTTCTTATATTTCGGAAAAGACGATTGCGGAGCTTGCGGAATACTATCCAGGTGTATTGAAAGAGAAGACGGAATCTTTGCCAGAAGTGTTGTCTCGTATTAACGGTGCAACTGGAAAAAAATTTATTGTCATCATTGATGAATGGGATGTCCTTATTCGTGACAAGGACGTTAATAAAAGGGTACAGGAAGAGTATATTAATTTTCTCAGGACAATGTTCAAAGGAACAGAACCAACAAAATATATTCAACTTGCATATCTTACTGGCATTCTTCCAATTAAAAAGGAAAAAACTCAGTCGGCATTAAATAATTTTGATGAGTTTACAATGCTGAGCGCAAGTAATCTGGCTCCGTATATTGGTTTTACAGAAGCTGAAGTGAAAAAGCTGTCAGAAAAATATCAGCAGGACTTTGCTGAAGTGAAGCGATGGTACGATGGCTATCTTCTGAAGGATTACCAGGTTTATAATCCCAGAGCAGTTGTCAGCGTAATGCTAAGGGGGGAATACAGGAGTTACTGGTCGGAAACAGCATCCTATGATGTGATTGTGCCGTTGATTAACATGAACTATGATGGGCTGAAAACAGCTGTTATTGAGATGCTTTCCGGAGCCGAAGTCAAGGTGAATGTGGCAGCTTTTCAAAATGATACGGAAGATATTAAAAGTAAAGATGATGTATTGACTTATATGATCCATTTAGGATACCTTGGTTATAATGAGAACAGGAAGACTGCTTTTGTACCAAATGAGGAGATACGGCAGGAGCTGACGACGGCTGTTGAGAGTAAAAAGTGGAATGAAATGCTGATATTGCAGCTGAATTCGGAAAATCTGCTGGATGCTACATTGGATATGGATGGTGAGGCGGTTGCAGAAGAGATTGAAAAAATCCATAACGAGCATGTGTCAGTAATTCAGTATAATAATGAGAATTCCTTGAGCAGTGTGCTTACAATTGCCTACTTAAGCGCAATGCAATACTATTTTAAGCCAATCCGTGAATTTCCTACAGGACGAGGATTTGCTGACTTTGTATTTATCCCAAAGCCAGAGTACAAAAATGATTATCCGGCATTGCTGGTGGAATTGAAGTGGAACCAGAATGCGCAGACTGCATTAACACAAATTAAGACAAAAAAGTATCCTTCTTCGATCCTGAATTACACAGGCGATATTCTTCTTGTTGGAATCAATTATGATAAAAAAAGTAAGGAACACCAGTGCTTGATTGAGAAGTACGAAAAAGATTGATTTTGCCAGAACAGTGCCGAATGAAAATAACTTAAAAGGGCAGGTGTGGATGTTCTCCACAACCTGCCCTTTCGTGAGGGGAATGTATCAGAAACCTGTAAGTCGGAATACCATTAATTCGCTTGCAGAGTCGTCGTCACGGTCCTGTGTCATAAGAACCATCACAGAACCATCCTCTGCAACTTTCATATCTTCAATCCAGGGGTATCTGGTTCCAAACATATCGTAGCAGTCTACTTCGGCGAGGAGAGTTCCGTCCTTTGACCAGAAGTAGAATTCTCGCATATTTCCATCTGCTGCAATATAGCCATTCGCTGTCTCAGCTATTCCCGTGAGACTTCCGAAATAAGCAGGATCCTCGTGCTGGTCACCGCCAAGAAGCAGCTGCTGGTTGCCATCCAGATCATAAACTGCTATTTTCGATGGGGGGTCATCTCCTGCAAGACGTCCGTATACCATAATATGATCATTGCTGATCTCAACCAGGCTGACAAATTTAAAAATACCGGTTCGTGCCTCGTCATCATTCATGGAGGTTAAGATCCAGGGCTCTGTAAGCACGCTGCCGTCCTGGAAGGTTACTTTTTCCGTATCATAGCCAAGGTAGCTGGTAATGCCCCAGGCACCGGATGGGTGTACAGACAGGTAACCGCTTGTGCCGGTCTCCAATATGGTCTGCCCGTCTTTCATAACGATTCCTTTTCCACCGTTATGGGAAATATAAAGTTTTCCGTCCGTGTCTGTAAAAAGATCCATTCCCTGCTCGTCCATTGTATCAGAAGAAAGAAGATTCAGGGTGCTTCCAGTATATTCGTAAGTTTCCAGAGTATTATTCAGCTGATGATACATCCGGTCTCCAGATATTGCAAACTGGTGACGCATGATTTCAAATCCGTTCTGGGAAACACTAAATGGAATATACTCCGGAGTGACGGTATAATCTCCAACAGCTATACTCTGCGGAGCCGGTGTGAATGGAGTTCCATCCCATGGGTAAGGTGCTTCTACATTGCCGGTGTCCTCTAATTTCAGTTCCAGATTGTTAAAAACGTTTCTGACAGAATCATTTTCTTCTCCGGAAATGATAACTTTGTAGGTCACACCGGATGGCTCGTGACGATAAATGTAGTAAATTCTGTCAAAATTGTCTGTGGTTCGTATATAATCCACATCACCAATGGTTGTTTTTTCAATAGTGCCGTCTGCATAGTCATGAAGATCGATATCGGAGGTCTGAAGATATTTGCGGAAAGAGTAGCTTGATTCTTCATTTGCTTTAATGGTGAAATCATTTTGTGAGTTGTCCTTGTCAGCACCTTCGAATACGCTGACGGAGCAGGTGTATTCATAATCGCTGATATCATTCGGATCATAGCTCCAGTCATCTGGAAGGTTAAGCTTGAACAGGGTTACGTCAATGGTGTTGTCACTTTCTCCGTGAACGGTGAGAGCGCTACCGGCAGTCAGAAGCACAAGTCCGGTCACAAGAGGTAGTATTTTCCATATTTTTTTTCTCATATTCAGCACCTCTTTTCTATGTGGAATGTTTTGTATTTTTATTTTCCCAGATTTTGGAGACTTTGTCACTGACACAAATGACAGGTAATCCGTAAGGAAAGCGTTATTGCTGGAAAAAATGCGGATATCCGGAAGCGGCAAATGGGAATAAAAGTAATTTGTCTTGCATAGGCTATTGAAAAAAGGATATTTGGAATGATATCAATTGGCCTGTGTATGATCGTAAAAAATGAGGAGGCGGTACTTCGCAGAATCCTCACGCCGATGAGCAAGCTTGTGGACAAAATCTATATTTGCGATACCGGATCGGTGGATAAAACGAAGGAGATTGCCAGGGAGTTTACCGATGAGGTTTATGATTTTTTGTGGAAAGATGATTTCTCAGCTGCCCACAATTTTATTATGGAAAAAGCAGATACAGATTATTGGATGTGGCTGGATGCAGATGATATCATTACGCCGGAAAATCAGGAGAAGCTGCTCAGGCTGAAAGAGAGCATGGATTCAGACACGGATGTGGTTATGATGGATTATGCAGTGGGATTTGATGAATGGGAGCATGTCACGTTTTCTTATTATAGAGAGCGTATTATGAAGACTTCCCGGAATTTCAGATGGCAGGGGCGCGTCCACGAATCGGTTGTTCCGGCGGGGAATATTTTATATTCGGATGTGGTGATTGAGCATCGGAAAATAAAGGCTGGAGAGTCTTTTCGCAATCTGCATATATATGAGCAGATGATTGATTCCGGTGAAAAAATGGAACCGAGACATTTCTTTTATTATGGGCGGGAGCTTTTTTATCATAAGCAATATGAGTATGCAATTTTAATTTTAAAAAAATTTCTGGAAGAACCAGATGGCTGGATAGAGGATAAACTGAACAGCTGTCTGGTTCTTTCCTGCTGTTATCAGGCAATGGGAGAGAATGCAGCTGCTTTTGATATACTTTTTTACAGCTTTACGATGGATGTTCCGAGAGCGGAGATCTGTTGTGAGATAGGAAGATTGTTTATGGAAAAAAGGGAGTATGTGACGGCAGCATATTGGTATCAGCAGGCTCTTCTTGCGCCACGGAAAAAGAAAAACGGCGGTTTTTATATTGCAGACAGTCATGATTTTATACCTGCGATACAGATGTGTGTATGTCTGGATAAAGTGGGAAGGCACAGGGAGGCGTTTGAATTTCATAAAAAGGCAAGAGTATTGAAGCCTCTGCATCAGGCAGTTATTGGAAATGAGAAGTATTTCAGGGATGTTTGGGGTATG
The DNA here is from genome assembly GCF_039841815.1 of Ruminococcus sp. 1001136sp1. NCBI lineage: Bacteria > Bacillati > Bacillota > Clostridia > Eubacteriales > Oscillospiraceae > Ruminococcus > Ruminococcus sp. 1001136sp1. The sequence continues at coordinate 185,376 of NZ_JBDPGY010000005.1, forward strand.
GAGTGAGAGGGAAAATTCACCTGTATTGTTAGTATTTCATATATTGATAGTGAATATCTAAGCTGTTATGGGAGAATGTGTATGTTTTTTGATCGTCATAATCAGAAAAATTCTTCTGAAAAGGAAGCTTCTGGTGATATCACCTGTACATCCTGTTTTGGAAACAATAATCGCTGCGGCTGCGATTGCAGTTGTTCGGGACAGGGAGCCACAGGGCCTCGTGGTGCAACCGGTCCTATGGGACCTATTGGTCCAAGAGGGTGTCCCGGTGTGACTGGTCCTATGGGACCAAGAGGATGCCAGGGAGCAGTAGGCCCTGCAGGTCCTATGGGCCCGCAGGGAGAGCCTGGTATGCCAGGCGTTATGGGGCCTGCCGGAGAAGCCGGCCCAGCCGGAGCGACAGGCTCAACCGGCCCAACCGGCCCCGCCGGAGCGACAGGCCCAACCGGTCCAGCCGGAGCAAACGGCCCAACCGGTCCAGCCGGAGCAACAGGCCCCGCCGGTCCCGCTGGAGAAGCAGGTCCAACCGGTCCAGCCGGAGCAACAGGCCCAACCGGTCCAGCCGGAGCGACAGGCCCAACCGGCCCCGCCGGAGCGACAGGCCCAACCGGTCCTGTCGGAGCAGACGGCCCGATTGGTCCAACCGGCCCAGCGCCAACTCCGGCAGCGGCAGTGGCAGATGCTACTGGTACAGAGGATGCTGTGACACAGCTAAATACACTTCTGGCAAATCTTCGCGCTGTCGGAATTCTGCAATCATAGTTTGGAGACGAGGCAAGACGTATTTTGAAAGTTTTGTTTTGTTGCATATGTAACTGAGAGAAAGGGCTGGAAATGGAGTGATCCGTTTTTAGCTCTTTTCTTGGTTCGTTTTGTAGTGCAAGTTCTAGGAAAAATAAGAATATGAAAATAAAATTGAAAAGGATTATGAAAAATATATACCTTTTAAATTTTATTCTGTAAATTAGAAAAATTCAGGGATAAATTCATATGAAGATAGACTGACAATAATTGCTTGGTAAAAAACAAATAAATATCTGTATATATTGCAAAAATTAGCCTAATATTATATAATGAATAAAAATAATCAGGAATATATTTGATAGGGAGAGACAATATGGCGAAAAAAGTTACACTGGATGATATTGCTGCGGCAACAAATTTATCGAAATTTTCAGTTTCAAGAGCAATTGCTGGAAAAAGTGGGATTAGTGAGGAAACCAGAAAAGTGGTATTGGAAGCATGTGAAAGGCTGGGCTATGTAAAGAAAGGAAGTCCCTCTGGAAATGAAAAGAAATATGTTCTTTTGGTAATTCCAAAGATTGATGCCAAGGATACTACATTTTGGATGAAAGTAATTTTAGGCGTGGAAAGTGACTTGACATTGCGAGGATATTCATTACATTTGAAGGTGACAGATCAATCGGAAAATGGCGTAGCAGAAAGAGAACTGGATGGGGCTGCTGGAGTTATTTTTGCAGGACATAAGAGTTTGGAATATATTGATATGCTTCAGAAGTATAATCGCCCCAATCTGGTGCTGACATATCCTCCATATAATTTATTCCCATACGATACAATGTATTTTGCAGATCGTGAGGGAGCATATGCCTTATGTGAACGAATGCTTAAAATGGGGCATAAGAGAATTGCATACTTAGGAAGTGCTGAAAGACCTTCAACTAAGAAAAGATTTGCTGGTGTCAAGGAGGCTATTAGTGAATATGGTGTGGAATTGATTAAAGTTTGGGATCAGAGTGATTCAATAGAATCTGAACAAGTGTATGAGGATCTAAAGCGGATGAAAGAAGAAGGTAGTTTACCTACTTTGATCATGTGTAGTTCAGATGCAAAGGCACAGTCTCTGATTTTTACCTTAAACCGTTTGGGACTGGAGGTCCCTAAAGACATTTCAGTAACTGGATATAATAGTGATCTTGATGAGACAGAAACGATTCCTCTTACCAGTATAGGTTTTAGCAAAAGAGAATATGGAAGACTTGCAGTACATTATCTAATGGAAAAAATGGAAAATCCATGGATTCCGGTTAGAAGAATTTCTATAATCCCACAGTTTAGTCAAGGTGAAACAGCAAGAAAAATTTAAAAAGTTCAATGATTCAGTTACCCTGTGGTTTTTACCACAGGGATTTTTAAAAACAAAACATAACAAATAACATAATTATAAATAAAATTAGGCTAATAAAAAGTTGACAATAAAATAAAATTATGCTAATATGAAAATAGAAAAAGGAATGCTATAAAAAATGAAAGGAGCTAAAATGGACAAGCCATTATTGAAAGTATGTGGACTTAAGAAAAGTTTTGGTGGTGTTGAGGTTCTTCATTCTATCGATTTTATAGCCGAAGCAGGTAAAGTAACAGCCTTGGTTGGAGAAAATGGCGCAGGAAAATCGACTTTTATGAAGATACTTATGGGAGAATATGACTCTGATGCTGGTACTATAGAACTGAATGGGAAAGAAGTTCATTTTACAGATTCCCATCAGGCACTTTCAAATGGAATATCAATGATTTTTCAGGAAATGTCGCCTTTTCCGAATCTTACAGTTGCTGAAAATATGTATATAGGTAGAGAACCACATAAATTACACTTTCTGAAAAAAAAAGAGCTTCGAGAAAAAGCAAAAGCACAGTTAAAAAAACTAAATATTTCACTGAATATAGATACTCCTGTAAAAAATTTGACCGTATCTGAAATGCAACTTTTGGAGATTGCAAAGGCTGTGTCATATCAATCACAGATTGTAATCATGGATGAACCGACATCAGCACTGACAGATTCTGAGGTAAGAATTCTGTTTGATATGATTGCAAAATTAAAGAAACAGGGGGTTGCAATTATATATATCAGTCATAAACTGGATGAATTGTTTGAAATTGCTGATGTGATTAGTGTTTTAAGAGATGGTCAGATGATTAGTACGCATCCAATAGAGTTAGTTGATCGGGATGTCATGATAAGTGAGATGGTAGGAAGAAAGATTGATAATATTTATCCTACTGTAGAAAAGAAAATTGGAGAGCCTGTGTTGGAAGTGAGAAATTTAAAACGTCAAGGTATTTTTCATAATATAAGTTTTCATTTGAAAAAGGGCGAAATACTTGGAATTGCAGGAATGGTTGGTGCTGGTAGAACAGAAGTTGTTACTTCAATTTTTGGAATTGATAAATACCAATCAGGAGAAATATTTTTGAATGGTAAAAAGGTTGATATTTATAGTCCTAAATCTGCGATTCAAAACCATATCGCTTTAGTACCAGAGGACAGAGCCAGATGTGGTTTGAATCTGGGTGCAACCATTCGGTCAAATATGTGTACTACTATATTGAATAAGACATCAAAGTTTCATGGAGCATTATCGGATTCTAAAGCAGAATATAATTATACTAGGTTGATGATGGATAAAATGCATATTAAAGCGACTGGATCAGAACAGGAAGCAGGCTCATTATCAGGAGGAAATCAACAGAAAATTGTAGTGGGAAAATGGTTATTGACTGAGCCGGAGATTGTTTTTCTTGATGAACCTACAAGAGGAATTGATGTGGGTGCAAAATACGAAATTTACCAGCTTATTCAGAAACTGGCTAAAGAGGGAAAAGCAATCATAATGATATCCTCAGAAATGCCGGAATTGCTTGGAATCTGTGACAGGGTCTTAGTAATGAGAAACGGAGAGATTGCAGGCGAAATGGATGTTGCAGAAGCTACGCAAGAGAAAATTATGTCTGTAATTGTGGGTGAACAATAAAAGATAATGAGGTAAATAAAAGTGGATGATAAGAATGTAAAAAAATTAAAAATTCCGGGTTTTGTTTCAAAATTAGGTATTGTGTTTGTTTTGATCGCATTGGTTATTTTATGGTCGTGTTTGTCCAGTGCTTTTTTTACAGTTAATAATATGCTGCTTATTGTGAAACAGGTAAGTATGTATAGTATTTTATGTGTTGGTATGACATTTGTTTTAATAACAGGTGGAATTGATTTGTCTGTCGGATCTATAGTTGCACTTGCAGCTGTTTTTGCTGCTCATTACTGCTCTGGTGATTATTTGGAAACACCCCTTATTGTTCCAATTGCTATTGCAGTTTTTATTGGATTGGGATGTGGGTTGATAAACGGTATATGCATTGCTTATGGAAATATTCCACCATTTATTATGACAATGTGTATGATGTTGGCAGCCAGAGGGGCAGCATATGTGTATACAAATGCAAAAGCAATTTTCAATTTAAATCCTGATTTTGTAAATATTTCAAATGGATTTCTTGGAAGGACATATACAGAAGAGAAGTTAATTGAAAATTATGGAATTCCATATATGGTATTTTATTTTGCAACAGCTGTATTGATTGGTATTGTTATATTGCATTTTACTACATATGGAAGACGTATTTATGCCATTGGTGGTAATAAAGTTGCAGCTAGATATTCTGGAATTAATACTAAGCTGGTTGAGTGTTCTGTTTATGTTCTTAGCGGATTATGTTCTGGAATTTGCGGGTTTCTGATGGCATCTCGTATTTCATCTGGTAATGCAAACTCAGCGGACGGTTATGAAATGACTGTAATTTCAGCAGCCGTGATTGGAGGCGTTTCTTTATCAGGTGGGGTCGGTTCTATGTATGGTGCCATGATCGGCGTATTAATTGTTGGTGTAATTCGAAATGGTATGGATATTCTTGGAATAAATACATATTTTCAGCAAATATTACAGGCTGTAATAATTTTGGTAGCTGTATATATTGATGGAAAAGTAAATCGAAAAAATAAATAAAATATCATAAAGGAGGAAGTGTAACATGAAAAAAACTTTATCAAGAGGTCTTGCAGGGGCATTATGTGTGGGTTTAATGATTGGAAGCTGTGTTTCAGTAGGTGCAGAAGGGGAAACAGCAGATAATCTTGGCAAAATTTTATTTTTACAGACTCACAACAATAATTCTTTTATGTCCTATATGGGAGAGGTTTTTGTGAAACTTGCTGAGGAAAAAGGGTTTGAAGTAGATCATTTAACAGCCGATTCGGATGAGGGGAAGCAGCTTTCTCAGATTGAACAGGGGATTTCAAGTGGCGAATATGTTGGAATTATCTGTGATTGCACAGGCGAAGGCGTAACTCAGGGATTTAAAGAGGCAAAAGAGGCTGGATTATATGTAATGACATTGCATGAGGGGGTAGAGGACAATACATATGTAGACTGTATTGTTGCATGTAGCCTTGCTGAGACTGGATACGAAGCTATCTCACTGGAAGTAGAAGAATTAGGTGACGATTTTAATCTTGCAATTGTTAATGGTTCTGAAGGTCATGGTGCGACTGTTGCAATCAGAAAGGGATATGACAAAGCACTTGAAGAATATCCAGATATAAATGTTGTTTTTGACGGAGCTGGAAACTGGAATGCGGAAGATGCTATGGCACTTACTGAAACCTGGTTTTCATCAGGAGAAAAAATCGATGGAATCGTTTGCATGAATGATGGTATGGCAACTGGTGTGCGTCAGGTAATGCGAGATAATGGAGTTTTAGGAACAATACCGATTTATTCAAACGATTGTGAGGAGAACACTTTGCAGGCTATTGAAGCTGGTGAGCAGAGTGGTTCCTTTGACATGAATGCTGAAGCACAGTGTACTGCAGCTTTGGATGCAATGGCAAATCTTATTGCAGGAGAAAAGATAGAGGAAAAAGAAATTTATGTAGATCCTCTCTTGGTTACGAAAGATAATTTGGAAGAGTACAGAGCAAGTCATAGTGACAACTATTAATTACCCATATAAAAATAGGAGCTGCAATGGAACCTGAGAAAAAAACGATTTTGATGCTGGGAACTTTTGACTCAAAGGGAAATGAATTTCAATATTTATATGAAGAATTGCTTCGTAGAGGTGTGGCTGTAATGACTATGGATGTAGGTGTGTTCAAACCACAGGGACATTTTCATGTAGATATTACCTCAGAAGAAGTTGCCGAGAGCGGTGGGAGGCTGTTGAAAGACATAAGAGCGCGCGGTGATCGAGGCGAGGCTATGAAGTACATGAGCCTGGGAGCCAGAAGTATTGCCATGAGTTTGCAGAAAAAAGGAATAATCCAAGGTATAATCAGCATGGGCGGTGGAGGAGGAACTTCGGTGGCAGCTACGGCGATGCAGGGATTGCCATTGGGATTTCCAAAAGTATGTATCAGTACATTAGCGTCTGGAAATACACAGGAGTATGTGGGTACAAAAGATATAGTTCTTTTTCCATCTATTGTTGATATATGCGGAATCAATCGTTTCTCGAGAATGATTATGTCAAGAGCTGCCGGAGCTGTTTGTGGAATGGTAGAACTAGATCCAATAATAAGTCAGAATGATAAACCAGTAATTGCAATTTCTATGTTTGGAAATTCTACTCCGTGTGTAGAAAAATGTTCAAAAATTCTAAATGAAAAGGGTTTTGCCACGGTGATTTTTCATGCTACAGGATCTGGTGGAAAAGCAATGGAAGATTTTATTGTTGAGGGAAATTGCATAGCGTGCCTGGATATTACAACCACAGAGTGGGCTGATGAAATTTGTGGAGGAATCTTATCAGCTGGCAGCACAAGACTAGATGGACCAGGAAAAGCTCATATTCCCCATTTGATTGTTCCCGGTTGTCTTGATATGGTCAATTTTGGAACGATGGATACAGTTCCGGAAAAGTATGTAATAGCAGAACGAAAATTTTATAATTGGAATCCAATGGTAACTTTAATGAGAACCAATGAAAAAGAAAATGAGATATTAGGGAAAATATTAGCGGAAAAGGCAAACGAATCTTTATCTCCTGTTGCGTTTTTGTTTCCATTAGAGGGGATTTCAATTCTTGATGGCGTGAACCAACCATTTTGTGATTGGAAAACAGATAAAATTTTATTTGAGTCAATCAGGAAAAATGTAAAAGAAGGTATTCCAATTAAAAGTGTAGAAGCAAATCTTAATGATGATTTGTTCGCAGAAGCAGCAGTTGAAAATTTGTTGGAACTAATGAATAAATGATAAGAGGAGAAAAAAATGGCAATTAAGCGAGAAGAAATTATTAGAAGACTTCGTAAAAATATTAGTGAGGGAAAACCTATTATTGGTACAGGTGCTGGAACTGGAATCAGTGCAAAATTTGAAGAGGCAGGAGGAACCGATTTAATTATTGTCTATAATTCTGGACGATACAGAATGGCAGGAAGAGGTTCAAGTGCAGGTCTTTTAGCTTATGGTGATGCAAATCAGATTGTAATGGATATGGCTGGGGAAATTCTTCCGGTAGTAAAGGATACCCCTGTTTTAGCAGGTGTTAATGGTACAGATCCGTTTAAGGATATGCATTATTTCTTAAAAAACGTAAAAGAAATTGGATACTCAGGAGTACAAAATTTTCCTACAGTAGGTTTGTTTGAAGGAAGAATGCGCCATACTTTTGAAGAAACTGGTATGAGTTATAATCTAGAAGTTGAAATGGTTCATATTGCACATGAAATGGATTTATTTGCTTCTCCTTATGCTTTTAATCCGGAAGAGGCTGTAAAAATGACAAAAGCAGGTGCTGATGTTATTGTAGCTCATTGTGGTTGCACTATAGGTGGATCTATAGGTGCAGAAACGATTATGGAATTGGATGCAGCAGTTAAAGTTGTACAGGACATTCATGATGCTGCTACGGCTGAACGTAGTGACGTGATTGTATTGTGTCATGGTGGTCCGATTTCAAGTCCTGAAGATGCGCAGTATATTCTTTCACATACGAAAGGAGTACATGGTTTTTATGGTGCTTCAAGTGCTGAGAGAATGCCGGTTGAAGTTGCTATTACTGAACATATCCGCAAATTTAAGAGCATAACATTTTAAGAAAAATGAAAATTACGATCGCTATTGATTCATTTAAAGGAAGTCTTTCATCGGTAGAGGCAGGATGTGCAGTTCGTGATGGGATACTTAGCTGCTATGCTGATGCAGAAATTCATATTAGTCCATTAGCAGATGGAGGAGAGGGATTTACGAAAGCTTTGATCTATGGAGTAGGGGGAAAGCTCCATAGTGTAGAAGTTACAGGTCCTTTAGGAAAAAAGGTTAACGCTGAGTTTGGAATTTTAAATGATGGAGTAACGGCAGTAATAGAAATTGCTGAGGCAGCTGGAATTACACTAATTCCAAAAGAAAAGCTAAATCCCTTAATAACAACTACATATGGCGTAGGTGAAATAATAAAAGTAGCATTAAAAAAAGGTTGTCGAAAATTCTGGATAGGAGTTGGCGGAAGCGCAACAAATGATGGTGGACTTGGTATGTTGCAAGCCCTGGGCGCTGAGTGCGTAGCTGAAAATGGACTGCAAGTTGCGTATGGAGCTTATGGATTGAAGCAATTAAAACATATGACAGTGGAAAAATTTATGCCAGAGTTGAAAGAATGTGAATTTAGTATAATCTGTGATGTAGAAAATACATTAACAGGGAAAAATGGTAGCAGTTATGTGTATGCCAGGCAAAAAGGAGCATCAGACGCTGAAATAAGGCAAATGGATGTTTGGATGCAGAATTATGTGGAGATTGCAAAAAAAATAAATCCGTTAGCAGATGAGAATTATCCGGGATGTGGAGCTGCTGGTGGTTTAGGATTTTGTTTCCTTACTTTTTTGAACGCCAAGTTGATGCCTGGGGCTGAGTTTATTCTTAGAAAAACAAGACTTGAGGAGTATATAAAAAATTCTGATTTAGTCATTACCGGAGAGGGCTGTCTGGATGGACAGACCGTTATGGGAAAAGCTCCAATAGGAGTTGCTAGATTTGCAAAAAAATATAAAAAACCGGTTATTGCATTTTCAGGCTGTGTTAAAGATGGAGCTCAGGCATGTAATGAATATGGAATAGATGCATATTTTCCAATTCTTAGAAGCATAGTTTCGTATGAAGAGGCTATGGATAAGCAAAATGCTGCTATCAGTTTGCAAAGGACTTGTGAACAGGTTTTTAGATTAATTAAAATGAAAATTGCGGATTAGTTATATTTTTACAGGGTAGCTGAAGCTTACACGAGCTTGCTACCCTGTTTGGCTTGGTGTTTTGGAAATTCTAATGTCTTTCTCAGGCGATTTTTATTTTTGATGGTTGCCGTTGCCCACAAAATTATTGAGACTCCAAAGCTTTCATGGTATCATTATAAAAACAGGAAATAGTGATACTGTGAATTACCGGGGACAATGGGAGAAATACAGGGCTATGGGAGTGAGCGGTATTTATTCGGATGCATTGTGAAAGCGAATTTGGATTCGATTTTAAGGATGATTTTGAAAAAGAGAAAGGGGCATTCAAACATGAAAAACTATCGTGCAGAATTAACAGGCGTTTTTGGTGATCCAGTGGATGATAATCCTACTGGTGTAGTTGAGGAGGCTGCATTTGCAGCGAAGAATTTGAATTATCGTTATCTGACCATTAAAGTGCTTCCAGAGGATCTTGGAAAGGCAATGGACAGTGTGAAAATCTTTGGCATGAAGGGAATCAATCTTACCATGCCTCACAAGATCAAGGTTCTCCCTTATCTGGATGAACTGAGTCCGGCAGCAGAGATTATCGGAGCAGTGAATACGGTTATCCAGAAAGAGGGAAAACTATTCGGTGAGAATACGGATGGGAAAGGGTTTGTAACCGCGTTGAAGAATTCTGGTGAGACTCTGGATAAGAAAAATGTGACTATTCTTGGCGCTGGCGGAGCAGCCAGGGCGATAGCTGTTGAATGTGCATTAAATGGGGCTGCCCATATCAATATTATCAATCGAAGCATTGAAAAAGGTGAGGAACTGGCATCTCTTATTCAGATGAAAACAAACAGCCGTGCAAAGTATCTTAACTGGAAAAACAATATGGAAATTCCATCTGATACAGATATTTTAATCAATGCCACTTCAATCGGTTTTTCTCCAAATGTGACAGACAAGCCAGACATTGATTATACTGCCATCACACCGGAAATGTGTGTATGCGATGTCATATTTAATCCTGCGGAAACAATTTTCCTAAAGTCCGCAGCAGAAAATGGTGCAAAAACTATCACCGGTCTTGGAATGCTGGTACAGCAGGCCGCACTGAATTTCACCCTCTGGACAGGCGTGGAAGCGCCGGTAGATGTGATGGAGGATGCGCTGAAGAAGGAGTTTGAGTAAGGAAGACAGGCTTTTTCTGAAAAGAAAGTTGTCAGATTGAATCTTTTTAAACAAAAAGGATGTGAGACCTTTGAAAATAAATTATGAAACTGTCCACTTCAATTATGCAGACAGAATAGGCAATCTGACCGCGGAAGCAGTCGGCGTAGTAAAGGGAGAGAAACATTTTCCGGTTTACGGTGGAAATCGGATTTTTAAGCCGTTGAGTAAATCCAAGCCATTTTCTACGCCTCTGTTTGCTTATGCGGAAGTGTTCTGGTCGAATGTGATAAATGAATATTTTGTATCGGCGCCTTTATATCAGCTGGCTTTTTGCCATGGTTATGAAGAAGAGATACAGAAATACTATGATTATGGGACTGTGGTTCCAAGGATTTATAATGAAGATGAGCAGCTTTTGAATCTTCTGGAATTCTTTCGGAAGTATCCGGATGAAAAGGTGGATATAGACCAGTATGAGAATTACTGTATGATGTTTTATGATTATACGGATATTCTGGAGGCTTCCTATTTCCAGGATCATGAAGACATGGCAGAGCAGCTTGCCATGCAGATCCTAGTTTCTGTGCTGAAAGGCGATCAGAATTATCACTATGAGAATATTGCGTTTGTTTGTAATAAAGAAGGAGAAATTCTGAGGCTGGCACCAATGATCGACCATGAATTTTCCACGTACTTTATGTTTCCGGACAATTCTGCGCAGCATAGGTACTGGTACAGTGAGTTGATTCGTTCCATGGAGGGACATGAAGTTCAGGATTATGAATATGACTGTCTGATGAACCCAAAAGAACGGCAGATGATGGAAAAAAGTGCCGTTTGTCTGCATAAGAATCTTGTGTATATAAAAGAGCATTACCCGGAAGTTACCGGGAAGTTTATAGAGAAAATGAATTGCCTGGAGCATGATCTGGAAGAGAATCCATCTCCCTTCTATCTGCAGGAAAATATTGAATATCCGGGAACTGCCAACTCTTATGCCTACATGTCTGGGAAAGCCAGATACAAGGATCATGATGAGGAAAAGGCAAAGCTTCTGGAAGAGAAATATAGTTCCAGGGAAAAGAAAATAGATTTTCATGTATTGAGTGTTCAGATTGTGCAGGAAATCAAAGGAATTATAAGGTTGTTGAAAGTAATGCTGGAGAAAGAAAACGGCAATTGGGATAAAGTAAAGGAACAAAATGATGAGGACAAAGCCGGAGCCGGATTTACAGGTAGAAAAATAAAGGCATATGTCAAGCCGGAACTGACAGATGGGCAGCAGAAAGTTCTTGATGCTCTTAAACAGAACTGTGAGGAAGAGACTCTTTGGTCAGCAATTGCAGCCTTCCAAAACTATCCATTTCGCACAGCCTCTGGTCTCCCATACCAGTACAAGCTGAAAATCGGCAAAGACGGGACCTACAACAAAGAGCTTCTCATCGATCGCCGTGAAAACAGCAAAACCTTGTCCTGGAGCAGCATAAAAATGGCATTCCAAAATTGCCGGCAGATATCCGGCATCGTGAAACGTCCAAAGGCATTAGGGGATATTAGAGGTATTTCTTATATTTATCCATTGTTCTGGAAATTTGGACTGATCGAAGTGCCAGAAGAGACTGAGAAGAAGATGTGTGGGGAATGTGATACCGAAGCGGAGCTATGAATGCATGAAAGAAAGAATGCTGTTTTTCAAGGTAGCGACGGTGTGGAATTTTTTCCGTAAATTCAAAACCTCATGCGGCTTAATGGCAGATTTTGCGGTTAAGCCGTTATCTGGGCACATATACAAAAGAAAAAGCTCTGACAAATGATAATTATCTAACAATCATTTGCCAGAGCTTTTAATTACGTAGCAACAAAATAAAATCTATGCCTGCTTATCTCTGCAGTTTCTTACCCTGCTCAAATTTCGGTTCACAGGTCAGCTCCACGCCCAGTTTACGGAAGGAGAGGACATCCACAGAAGAAAGCATAACAGAAGTATGCGCCTGGCAGCCTTTCAGCTTTGGAAACTGCTCCAGGGCAAGACGTGCTTCTGGATTCGTAGCGGCGCTGATGGAAAGAGCAATCATGGTCTCATCCATATGAAGACGAGGATTCTTACTTCCAAGATAATCTGTCTTCAGCTCCTGAATGGGGTGAATAGCATCCGGGGAGATCACATGCTTCTGGTGATCAATTCCTGCAAGCTCCTTCAACACATTCAGAAGAAGGGCAGAGGATGCACCAAGCAGATCAGAGGTCTTACCTGTGATGATCCTTCCGTCTTCCAGTTCCATGGCAGCAGCCGGGGCACCAGTTTCTTTCTCTCTTTCAAGGGCAGCAGGAACAACCTTGCGGTCCTCCAGTGTGGCATGTGCCTGCTTCAGAAGAAGCTCGATCTTGTAAACTTCCTCCTCTGTGCCGGTACCGGACATAAGTGCATCCATACTCTTGTAATATCTGCGGATAATCTCCTGACGGGAAGCCTCCTGGCAAACCTCATCATCCACAATACAGTTTCCAGCCATATTAACGCCCATATCTGTAGGAGATTTGTAAGGGCACTCGCCCATGATTTTCTCAAACATAGCCTGTACAACAGGGAAAATCTCTACGTCACGGTTATAGTTGACAGTGGTCTGACCATAAGCTTCCAGATGGAATGGATCAATCATGTTGACATCATTCAGATCAGCGGTAGCAGCTTCATAAGCCAGATTTACCGGGTGCTTCAGCGGGATATTCCAGATCGGGAAAGTCTCGAATTTGGCATAGCCTGCGCTGATTCCTCTCTTGTATTCATGATAAAGCTGGGAAAGACAGGTAGCCATTTTTCCGCTTCCAGGTCCTGGTGCCGTGATAACGACCAGTGGGCGGGTGGTTTCAATATAGTCATTCTTGCCGTATCCCTCGTCACTTACGATCAGGGAAGTATTGCTTGGATAACCTGGAATATTATAAAGGACATAAACCTTGATTCCAAGCTTCTCCAGACGCTTCTTGAATGCATCTGCGCTGTCCTGTCCGGAGTAACGTGTGATGCAGACACTTCCTACATAAAGCCCTCTGCTTGTAAACTCGTTCATCAGACGGAGTACGTCCTCATCATATGTGATGCCAAGGTCACCGCGAATCTTATTCTTCTCAATATCAGGCGCACCGATTACGATTACGATCTCTGCCTGGTCGGAAAGCTGCATCAGCATGCGCAGCTTGCTGTCTGGCTCAAATCCTGGAAGAACACGGGAAGCGTGGTAGTCATCAAATAACTTGCCTCCAAATTCCAGATAAAGTTTGTTGTCAAATTTGCTGATTCTCTCACGAATGTGCTCGGACTGCATTTTCAGATATTTGTCATTATCGAACCCAATTTTCTTCATTCTGTCTTTCCTCCCTCTTTCTCTGGGCTGTTCTTTACTATGTTGACAAAACACCTTGCGGAATATTTGCGGCACATAGTAATCTTTTAGTTCCTCATCCATTATGTTGTTTCTTACTGTAAGGTTACAGGTAAAAAGGATACAGCAGATGCGTTCTGCACCTGCCTCAAAAAATATGTTCCTGGATTGTATTAGAAAAATCATTTCTGCAAATTGTACGCACATCCTGCAGAAAGCTTTTTTCAAACACGCTCTAGTATACTACAGTTTGCGCCGTAAAAAAAGTATCTATTTTTTTTCTGATGTGAATTTTTTTGACCTTTTTTTCTCAAAAATTCAGAGGGTTTTCACAATATCCAGGTTGATTTATCTGCGTTTTATCTTTATAATAGAAAAGATAGTAAGGAGGAATGAAATGGATAATAATCTGGATAACAATCAAGGCGGACGCCGCCCTGATAAAGGGGATCCAAGAAGAGATCAGGATCCCAACCGCAATAAGAAAAATCATCAGTCCATTCTGGCTTTTCTGATATGTCTTTTGGTTACTCTGGTGTGTTTCAGCCTGTTTACCAATATGCTGCAGGATAATTCCAGTGAGATTACGTATGATAAGTTTATTGATATGGTGAATAATGATGAAGTGAAATCCGTTACACTTCAGTCTGATAATCTGACCATCGTGCCGAAGAAGCAGGTGAATCCTTATCAGGAGATCAGTTATTACACCAATCTGACAGAAGATGAGACTGCCCTTACCAAACGTCTGGAAGGAACCGGTATTATTTTTAAATCTGAGCCGCCGGATGCTTTCGGAGAATTTATGGCAATGATGCTTAGCGTACTTTTACCGTCTGTGCTTCTGTTTGTGCTTCTTATGTTCTTTATGCGCCGCATGAACAAAGGCGGCGGTGGTATGATGGGCGTTGGGAAAAGCCGCGCCAAGGCGTATGTACAGAAAGAGACCGGAATCACATTTAAGGATGTTGCCGGACAGGATGAGGCCAAGGAATCCTTGCAGGAGGTTGTGGAATTTCTTCACAATCCAGGCAAATACGTGGAAATTGGTGCTAAACTTCCGAAGGGCGCCCTGCTTGTAGGACCTCCGGGTACAGGTAAAACCCTTCTTGCTAAGGCTGTTGCAGGGGAGGCACATGTACCGTTCTTTTCCCTTTCCGGATCAGAATTTGTGGAGATGTTCGTTGGTGTAGGTGCTTCCCGTGTCCGTGATCTTTTTGAGGAAGCCAAGAAGAATGCGCCGTGTATCGTATTTATTGATGAGATTGATGCCATTGGAAAGAGCCGTGATTCTCATTACGGCGGAGGCAATGACGAGCGTGAGCAGACTTTGAACCAGTTGCTTGCTGAGATGGATGGTTTTGATACTTCCAAGGGACTTCTGATCCTGGCAGCTACCAACCGTCCGGAGGTACTGGATCCGGCACTTCTTCGTCCGGGGCGTTTTGACCGCCGTGTTATCGTTGACCGTCCGGACCTGAAAGGACGTATTGATATCCTGAAGGTTCATGCGAAGAATGTAAGGCTTGACGATACCGTTGATTTCGAGGCAATTGCCCTTGCCACATCCGGTGCCGTTGGTTCTGACCTTGCCAATATGGTCAATGAGGCCGCTATCCTGGCTGTTAAGAATGGCCGTCACGCAGTTTCCCAGAAGGATCTTCTGGAGTCTGTTGAGGTGGTTCTTGTTGGAAAAGAGAAGAAAGACCGTATTTTAAGTGCCCAGGAGCGCCGTATCGTATCCTATCATGAGGTAGGACATGCACTGGTAAGTGCCCTTCAGAAGGATTCCGAGCCGGTACAGAAGATCACCATTGTACCTCGTACTATGGGCGCACTTGGTTACGTTATGCAGGTTCCGGAAGAAGAGAAATATCTGAATACCCAGAAAGAACTGGAAGCTATGCTGGTCGGATATCTTGGCGGACGTGCTGCTGAGGAGATCGTTTTTGACAGCGTGACAACTGGTGCTTCCAATGATATTGAGCAGGCCACCAAGGTTGCCCGTGCTATGATCACCCAGTATGGTATGTCCAAGAAGTTTGGTCTGATGGGTCTTGCCACTCAGGAGAATCAGTATCTGAATGGTCGTGCAGTGCTTAATTGCGGTGACAATACAGCTACCGAAGTTGACCATGAGGTTATGGAGTTGCTTCGTGTTTCTTATGAGGAGGCGAAGCGCCTGATCAGCAGCCACAGAAAGGCTTTGGACAAGATCGCTGCTTATCTGATCCGCAAGGAGACCATTACCGGTAAGGAATTTATGATCATTTTCCGCGCAGTGGAGAAGGGACTGGAAGTTTCAGATGTGTTGGATGCAGAAGGGCTGAAGGCACTGGATGAGGCTGTGAAAGCAGAGGATAAGACAGATGAGGTAAATGCAGACACAGAGACAGCGGAATCTGCTATTGCCGTTCCTGCAATTGAACAATACAGATAATATAGGATAAAACATCAGAACCGGGAGACATGTTTTCCCGGTTCTTTTCAACAAAGGAGAGTTTTTATGTTCCTGATTGAAGAAGAATTAAAAAAGCTGCCCGGTAAGCCTGGTGTCTACATTATGCATGGGGAAAAAGATGAGATCATTTATGTGGGAAAGGCGGTCAGTCTGAAGAACCGTGTTCGTCAGTATTTCCAGAGCAGCCGCAATAAAGGCGCAAAGATTGAGCAGATGGTCACTCACATTACCAGATTTGAGTATATTGTCACCGATTCTGAATTGGAGGCGCTGGTACTGGAGTGCAACCTGATCAAGGAGCACCGCCCGAAATATAACACCATGTTGAAGGATGATAAGACATATCCATTCATTAAAGTGACGGTAAACGAGCCCTATCCAAGAGTTCTTTTTTCCCGCACCATGAAAAAGGACAAGGCGAAATATTTCGGACCCTATACCAGCTCCACAGCTGTGAAGGACGTGATCGAGCTGGTCCGCAAGATTTATATGGTACGGTCCTGCAACCGTAATCTGCCCCGTGACTGCGGCAAAGACCGTCCATGTCTGTATTATCATATGAAGCAGTGTACGGCCCCCTGCCAGGGAAATGTAAGTGAGGAAGTGTATAAGCAGAACATTGGACAGGTACTTCATTTTCTCAATGGAAATTTCCAGGAGACCATTGATCAGCTGACTGAAAAAATGATGGCTGCTTCAGAGGATATGCGTTTTGAGGATGCTGCAGGATATCGTGATTTAATCAATAGTATCCGGCGGATCGGAGAACGACAGAAGATTACTACCTATGGGGAAGAGGACAGGGATATTATTGCAGTTGCCATGGATGAAAGTGAAGATCTCCGGGAGCAGGATGCAGTTGTGCAGGTGTTTTTTATGCGTGGCGGCAGGCTGATCGGCAGAGATCACTTTTTTCTCCGTGTGGCAAGAGGCGATACCAAAGCACAGGTTTTGTCAAGCTTTCTGAAGCAGTTTTATGCAGGAACTCCTTTTATTCCGGCGGAAATCATGATGCAGACAGAGATAGAAGATGGGGAAATTATTGAAGACTGGCTGACTGCAAGGCGTAAACAGCGCGTTCACATTCGTGTACCGAAAAAGGGAACAAAGGAGAAGCTGGTGGAGCTTGCCAAGGAAAACGCCTGGATGGTCCTTTCCAAAGACAGAGAACGGATCAAGCGCGAAGAAGGACGTACGATCGGCGCTGTGAAGGAGATTGAGGACTGGCTGGGGCTTAAGGATATTGTGCGTATGGAGGCCTACGATATATCCAATATCAGTGGGTTTGAGTCCGTTGGTTCCATGGTGGTTTACGAAAAGGGCAAGCCGAAGCGCAGCGATTACCGAAAATTCAAGATCAAATGGGTGCAGGGACCTAACGATTACGCCAGCATGGAAGAGGTGCTTACAAGGCGTTTTACCCATGAATCCAAGGGCGAATACGACAGCTTTTCCATTCTTCCGGATCTGATCCTTATGGATGGCGGACGTGGCCAGGTAAACATTGCACGGAAGGTTCTTGGAGAGCTTGGAATTGATATTCCGGTATGTGGTATGGTAAAGGATGACAATCACCGAACCAGAGGGGTGTATTTCAATAATGTTGAAATTCCCATTGATACTTCTGGTGAGGGTTTCCATCTGGTAACCAGGATCCAGGATGAGGCTCACCGTTTTGCCATTGAGTATCACCGCTCCCTTAGAAGCAAAGAACAGGTACATTCCGTTCTGGATGATATTCCGGGAATTGGCGAGACCAGGCGAAAGGCTCTTATGAGAAGATTCCGGTCTGTTGAGAATATCAGGGATGCTTCTGTGGAAGAATTAAGTCAGACAGAGTCTATGAATGTACAGAGCGCGGAGGCTGTCTATCAGTTTTTTCATAGAGCGCCAAATCATACGAATGCATGATTTCTGTGCATCGCGAAGCGTGTTACTGTGAATAGAGCGAACAGTAACAGTTTTAACAAGATTCGACATTGAAGTTACAGAAAAAATTGTGTATAATACAGATAAGTGTGGATTTTTGGCAATGTATATAATTTCTATGTGCAGTGCAAAGAAACCTGCACAGACTGCATAACAGTTTTCACCTATTATGAGGAATCTTGTAACTGCAGGGAACTGCTTATGCGGGAAGGACTTCATTAGAGAAAAAGGAGATAAAAGCATGAAGGGTGTACAGCTTACCAAGCTGGCGCAGGAACTGAATCTGACCAACCTGACGCCTGATATTGACCTTACAGAGATTTATGTGAAGACAGCAGAAATAAATCGTCCGGCTTTGCAGCTTACAGGATATCTGGAGCATTTTGCAAACGAGCGTGTTCAGATCATCGGATATGTAGAGTATACTTATCTGATGCAGTTAAGCGATGAGGAGCGCACATTCAAGTACGAGCGTTTTATCTCCAGCAAGATCCCATGTGTCATCTTCAGCACTATGACAAGACCGTCACAGGATATGATCGATCTTGCATACAAATATAATGTACCTACATTTGTGACAGAGAGAACTACGTCCAGTCTGATGGCAGAGATCATCCGTTGGCTTGGCGTCCAGCTGGCTCCCTGTATTTCCATTCACGGTGTGCTTGTGGATGTTTATGGCGAGGGTGTCCTGATCACAGGCGAGAGCGGTATTGGTAAGAGCGAGGCAGCCCTTGAGCTGATCAAGCGTGGTCACCGTCTTGTCAGTGATGACGTTGTTGAGCTTCGCAAGGTGAGCGATGTTACTTTAGTTGGTTCCGCACCGGATATCACACGTCACTTTATTGAGCTTCGTGGTATTGGTATTATTGATGTGAAGACCCTGTTTGGTGTTGAGAGTGTTAAGGATACCCAGTCTGTGGATCTTGTTATCAAGCTGGAAGAGTGGGACCGTGACAAGGAGTATGACCGTCTGGGACTTCATGAGGAGTATACGGAGTATCTTGGAAACAAGATCGTATGCCATTCCCTTCCGATTCGTCCAGGACGTAATCTGGCTGTTATTGTTGAGTCTGCAGCCGTTAACCACAGACAGAAGAAGATGGGCTACAATGCAGCTGAGGAGCTGTACAAGCGTGTTCAGGCGAATATTGCCAAAAAAAGAGAAGAATAAAAATCAGAGTGTGCAGATTGCGGGAATACTTTTTTAATAGGCTTTAAGGCACAGTAATGCATAGAACGGTAATGCATAAAACAGTAATGCATAGAACAGTAATGCATAGAACAGTAATGCATAGAATAGTAATTTATAGATCAGAAAGGATGGAAATTTACAATGGGTATGTATTGTTTTGGTATTGACGTAGGAGGAACTTCTGTAAAATGCGGTCTGTTTCTTACGAATGGAACTTTGGTTGAGCAGTGGGAGATTCCTACAAGACTGGAGAATAACGGTTCTTCAATCCTGCCGGATGTTGCAGATGCAATCAAGACGAAGCTGGATGAGAGAGGAATCACAAAGGATAATGTAGACGGTGTTGGAATCGGTATTCCAGGACCTGTTAATGAGAATGGTGAAGTTCCTATGGCAGTTAACCTGCACTGGGGCTTTAAGGCCGTAGCAAGCGAATTAAGCGCACTTACAGGTCTTCCGGCAAAGGCAGCCAATGATGCCAATATCGCAGCTCTCGGTGAGGCATGGAAGGGTGCTGCAGAGGGGGCCAAGAACGTAATCCTGGTAACACTTGGAACCGGTGTTGGCGGCGGCATCATCATCGACAGCAAGATCATCGCAGGTTATCACGGTGCCGGTGGAGAGATTGGACATGCATGTGTCAATCACAATGAAGTTCGCCCCTGTAACTGCGGTAATCACGGATGTCTGGAGCAGTATGCATCTGCAACCGGAATTGTACGTGTGGCAAATGACATTCTGGAGGAGAGTAAGGAGGACAGCAAGATGCGTCATGTAGAGAAGCTTTCTGCTAAGAATGTTCTTGACTTCTACAAGGAGGGCGATGCTCTGGCTGTTAAGACTATGGAGAAGGTTGGAGACATTCTTGGAAGCACACTTGCCGTGTTTGCATGCGTAACAGACCCGGAAGCAATTGTAATTGGCGGCGGTGTATCCAAAGCAGGTAAACCTCTTACAGACTGTATCCAGAAGCACTATCAGAAATATGCATTTCCATCCTGCAAGAGTACTCCAATCATTCTTGCAAGCCTTGGAAATGATGCCGGTATCTATGGCGCAGCCCGTATGGTGATCAAAGACTGATTTCAGATCATCCAGAGAATTTCATAATACATAAAATCAGGAAACGCCTTGTGCAGAGGATTGCTGAATCCAGCAGACTCTGTGCAAGGCGTTTCTTTGTATATATAGTTTATCGCTTCCGGCATTGAACAGCTATTATTTTGGCAGAAAAAAACTGCAGCTTTCCGGAAACGAAAACTGCAGTTCTCTAATTGTTTATTACTGGTTGTCAGCTGAAAGCTTTTTAGTAATAATAAATATCATCATTACCAGAATCTCCGCCGCTTTCATCTGGATACTGGATATCACCGCCGCCGGTACCGTCACCGCCAGTACCGTCACCACCAGTACCATCGCCGCCAGTGCCGTCACCGCCACTGCCATCTGCATTGTCTGTGCCGTCCGGATTTTCCGGATCTGGAGTCGGAGTGGCATTTTCATCGCTGATTTCCATATCTTCATCCTGACTTTCGTCATATTCGTAGAAATGCTGGTCACAGTACTCTGTAGGCATGGTTCCTACATCAAAGTACTCCTCTGTAACCGGGCAGCCAACTCTCGGAAGAAGTCCTGTATCAGCACAGATACTGATCTGTTCAATACCATCCGGAACTTCGAAATCTTTGTATTCCATTCCCTGATGGATCCGGTTCATGACCTTACGCCATAATGTCTTGTGGAAATTACGTGCGTCACCTTCCGGTATCTTCTGGTTGCCGTCGTAACCGGACCATACTGCACATGTGTAATATGGTGTATATCCTACGAACCAGAGGTCATTGTATGCATCTGTAGTACCTGTCTTACCTGCAACTGCCATATTATCAAGCTGGCAGGCTGTACCGGTACCATTCTGAACTACATCCTCAAGGGCGCTTGTAAGAAGATAAGCAGTTGTTTCCTTAATGACGGAGCGTCCTACAGAGTTGTTCTCAATCAGTACGTTTCCGTTGTGATCAAGAATCTTGGTGTAGTAAACCGGTTTGATATAATTACCGCCGTTCGCAATGGCTGCGTATGCGGCACAAAGCTCTACGTTCTTAACACCGTAGGTCAGACCGCCAAGTGCTGTAGGCAGGTTGGCATCTGTATAAACATTGCCATTGGCATCAGTATCCGCTTCTGTACCATGTGCCAGTGTGGTAAAGCCAAAGTTGTCCAGATATTTCAGGCCAAGCTCAGGGGTTACATCCTCAAAACACTGAACGGCAACGGTATTGACAGAATTACGGATCGCTGTACGGATCGTAGTGGTGCCATTAAAGCTGCCGCTTGCATTATTGACTGGTGCGCCGTTGTCGTAGGTGATTGGCTGGTCTTCGTAAGTGGTAGCCAGTGTCATTCCCTTTTCATTAAGGGCCGCTGCATAGGTGGATACGATCTTAAATGTAGAACCTGGCTGACGGGTACTGTCTGTAGCGCGGTTCAGGGTAAGGCTGGCAGTCTTGGTTCCCCGTCCGCCAATGATCGCCTTCACATATCCGGTATGCTGGTCGATAATCGTCATTGCTGACTGAGGCTGGGGGGCAAAGCTTACACGCTCTGCAACAACCGTGCTTCCGTCTGCAAGAATATTCGCTTTATAACGGTCTACATAAGTCTGTCCCTCGTCCTGGGAATCAAACAAAAGATCAAAAGACGGATCCTCATTCTGGAAGTAAAGCTTCATCATTTCCTTGCTGTAGTTTACTTCCTGTCCATCCGGCTGTTTCACGGTAAGGGCATAATCAAGTGCGTACTGTACGTAATCCGGATAGTTGGATGGATCGGAATATTCCTCATCCACAATGTTCTGAATGTCCGGATCCTGGGTAGTCATGATCTTCAGACCACCGCTATACAGAAGGTTCTGTGCCTGTGTCTTGGTGTATCCCTTGATATTCATCAGATCATTGATAACCTGCTTGGTAAGCTCGTCCTCAAAGTAAGAGTATGTCTTGCTGGAAGACTGTGTATTAGAAGCCTGTGCCTCCTGAATGCGGGTGTAAACGTCATCATTAATAGCATCGTCATACTGCTCCTGAGTGATGTAACCCTGATCCAGCATATGGTCAAGAACCTCTTTACGTCTCTTTGCATTTTCCTTGGGATTCTCGATAGGGTTGTATTTGGTAGGAGCCTGGGTGATACCTGCCAGAGTTGCACACTCGGAAAGATTCAGATCCCACACATCTTTATTAAAATACTGACGGGCAGCAGCCTGTACACCGTATGCACCTGCACCAAGGTTGATGGTATTCAGGTAATTCTCAAGGATCACGTTCTTGTCGCTGATCTTTTTCTCAATCTCAACGGCAAGGAACTGCTCCTGAAGCTTACGTGTAAATCGCTCCACCTGTGTAGATTCGTTGGTCCAGTTGGTGAAAACGTTGTTCTTCAGAAGCTGCTGGGTAATGGTACTTGCACCCTCGGAAAAGCTTCCGGTAGTAAGTGCTTTCACACCAGCACGAAGAATACCTCTTACATCAATTCCATTATGCTCATAAAAACGCTCATCCTCGATAGCCACTACTGCATGCTGCAGATCCTCCGGAATCTGGTCAATGGAAACCGGAAGTCGGTTGGCATTAGGTGCTGCCAGCTTACGAATCTGATTACCATTGCAGTCATAGAGGAAAGTGGCATAACCAAGAGGCATGATATCCACTTCATTTACGTCCGGCGTATTTGCAAGTATTCCACGAATGGAACCAATTCCAAGACTGGACACTGCAACGCACAGGGCGATCAGGCCGATGAAAAGGACTCTGATAAACGAAACATGTGCCCTTTTTCCCATCATGGACGAGCGGGAAATAAGAGAATTCCGTTTCTTAGAGGCCGATTTTTTTCCGTAGTTCATGATAAACCTCCTTTATAATCCGTTCTATTATATCAAATCCAGGTTCGTAAATAAACCCTAAAATCGAATATTTCTGTGAACTTTGTTCACAAAAAACACCTCGCGGAACGGTATCAGTGAATAGTAAGGTGAACAGCATCCTTTTACAAGACTGGAAAGAAAAGCCAATTCATGTTACACTATAGCAAATGAGGAAGAACAAGCTGTTATCTTTATTTTATTATGAGTTTTTGGAGGTTTCCGTATGCGGGAAAATTATAAGACCATCTATGCAGGAGGCGAGGGGGAGATTACGGAGAAGAAATCCCGGTTTATTGCGACGGTGCGCCTGGTGGAAAAAGAGGAGGACGCTCTTGCTTTCATAGAGGAAATGAAGAAGAAATACTGGGATGCCAGACATAATTGCTATGCTTATTCTATTGGAGAACATCGGGAGTTTACTAGGTGCAGTGATGACGGGGAGCCGTCAGGAACTGCAGGACGGCCTATGCTGGATGTGATCTTGGGGGAAGATATTTATAATGTGGCGGTAGTTGTGACCAGATATTTTGGCGGTGTGCTCCTAGGTACCGGCGGACTTGTGCGAGCCTATTCCGGAGCAGTGCAGGCTGGCCTGGGGGAGAGTACGGTGATAGAGAAGTACCATGGGATTTCATTGGCACTGACTGCAGATTACACGGCTATCGGCAAGCTGCAGTATATTGCAGCAGAGAATCAGCTTCCGGTCCTTGACACGGAGTACACAGACAAGGTGATCATGCATCTTCTTGTGCCAAATGACCAGGTTGGAAGAATCCAGAAGGTGATCACAGAAGCCACCAGCGGACGTATAAAGATGGAGAAAGAGAAGGAGCTTTATTTCGCAGATGTGGAAGGCAAAATAAAGGTGTTTGACCATTAAAAGAGAACAAAAACCCCTGCATCTGGAAAATAAACATTCCACAGATGCAGGGGATAAAGTTCTTTTGAAAGCTTTTTAAACATGCTCTGGATCAGTCTGCCTGCAGAGCATGAATGATCAGCACTTCTCTGGTTCTGGATAATCTACGCCGAAGGTGTCTACTGTCATGGATTTGATCTTCTGCTCATCAAGTGGTCTGTCGCTGTAGTCAGTGTCAGTCTCAGCAATCTGGTTTACCACCTCCATGCCCTCGGTCACTTTACCAAAAGCAGCGTAAGCACCATCAAGGTGTGGAGCATTTTTGTGCATGATGAAGAACTGGCTTCCTGCTGAATCCGGATGCATGGCTCTTGCCATGGAAAGAACGCCCTCGGTATGTCTTAACTCATTCTTCACACCGTTCTGAGCAAATTCACCCTTGATGCTGTATCCAGGACCGCCCATTCCGGTTCCGTCCGGGCAGCCGCCCTGGATCATGAAGCCGTTGATAACACGGTGGAAAATAAGTCCGTCATAAAATCCCTTTTTAACAAGGCTGATAAAGTTATTTACAGTATTTGGTGCAATCTCCGGATATAACTCTGCTTTGATCACATCTCCGTTATCCATAGTAATGGTAACAACTGGATTTGCCATAGTTTGATCTCCTTTTTTAAAAAGTATTGTATTTCGTTATTCGTTCTATTATAATATGCAAAGAGCAATTCTGCAAGTAAAAAGGAGTTGTAAAGTTATGATAAAAGAAACATTCAGCCCCGAAGAGACCTTCGCTTTCGGCAAATGGATCGGGGAAAAAGCTCTTCCCGGGCAGGTATACACACTGGTAGGAGATCTTGGGGTAGGTAAGACTGTTTTTACCCAGGGAGTGGCAGAAGGACTGGGGATTACAGAGCCTGTAAACAGTCCGACTTTTACTATTATTCAGGAATATGAAAGCGGCCGTATGCCATTTTATCACTTTGATGTGTACCGGATCGGGGACATTGAGGAGATGGAAGAGATCGGCTATGATGACTATTTCTACGGAAATGGAATCTGTCTCATCGAGTGGGCCAATCTGATCGAAGAAATCCTGCCAGAGCAGATCATTGAGATTACCATTGAGAAAAATCTGGAAAAAGGGTTCGATTATCGTAAGATTACAGTAACTGGATTACCAGAATAGATTAAGTGGCAGAAAAATTAGAAAATCTCCAAAAGTGGGGAGAGTAAGGAGAAAAAATGAAGATTTTAGGCCTTGACAGCTCAGGAATCGTCGCTTCTGTTGCAATAGTGGAGGACGAGAACCTGATTGCGGAATATACAGTTAATTATAAAAAGACACATTCCCAGACACTTCTTCCTATGCTGGACGAGCTGGTGAAGATGACAGAGCTGGATCTGGATACCATTGATGCCATTGCAGTGGCAGCCGGCCCAGGCTCTTTTACAGGACTTCGTATCGGTTCTGCTACAGCCAAGGGACTTGGTCTTGCGTTGAAAAAGCCTCTGGTGGAAATTCCTACTGTGGATGCACTGGCATATAATTTGTATGACTCCAGAGCATTGATCTGTCCGATTATGGATGCAAGAAGAAGTCAGGTTTATACAGGAATTTACCGCTTTCAGGAGCATAAGCTGGTAACGGTAGAAGCTCAGATGGCAGTTCCAATGGCTGAGATGATTGAGAAATTGAATGCGAGAGGGGAAGAGGTAGTATTCCTTGGCGATGGTGTGCCTGTTTTTGGAAAAATGATCCAGGAGAACCTGAAGGTTCCATATTCTTTTGCTCCTGCCCATGTGAATAAGCAAAGAGCAGCTGCAGTGGCTGCCCTTGGTGGGATTTATGTGAAAGAGGGTAAAGTAGTGACTGCTATGGAGCATGTTCCAGAATACCTGAGAGTTTCCCAGGCAGAGCGTGAGCGCGCCCAGAAGCTGCAGGAAGAGAAAGCTTCTGAAAAAAACAGCTGAGAAGAAAAGGAGAAGTCAGAGTATGATTCTTCGTGAAATGCTGGTAGATGACCTGGATCAGGTCATGAAGATTGAAAACGAATTATTTTCCCCGCCATGGACGAAAGAGGGATTTTTTACTTATCTGACCCGCAAGGATGCCATGTTCCTTGTAGTGGAAGAGAAAGGAGAAATCCTGGCTTACTGTGGCCTGATCATGGTTTTGGATGAAGGCGACATTACCAATGTTGCAGTGCGCCCGGACAGGCAGAAAGAGGGGATTGGGCATTTCCTTATGGACAGTCTGATCCGGCTTGCCGAACAGCAGGGAGTTACCACGATCCATCTTGAGGTTCGTACAGGCAACGGGACTGCCATCCGTCTTTATGAAAGAATGGGATTTACAAAAGACGGGATCCGCAAGAAATATTATACGGATCCCGTGGAAGATGCTCTGCTTATGACTAGGCATCCGCGTGGATAAGTGAGAACCTCTCATTCTCGCAAAATGTGACGCACATCTTGCAGAAAGCCTTTTTCAAACATGCTTCAGTCATGGTCTATCGCATGATTTTATGCCTGAGCCCATACGCTACATTGTAGAAAATCAAAAGCGCAAATGCCACAAAGCTGAGTGCAGCCCCAAGTGACTTACCGGGCGCATGGAATTCAATCTGGATTTCATGCGCCCCTTTTTGTAACGGAAAACCAAGAAACGCCTTGTTAACTTGTACCGGTGCAGCTTCTTTCCCATCCACACAAACAATGTATCCTTTGGAGAACGTATAGGAGGTTACGAAATATCCATCTTTCGGCATATCAATACTACCGTTTAGAATCTCTTTCCCGGAAACTTCTTTTTCCTGAAAAGTTACCAGCCCCGGATGGGAAAGCAAGCTTAATGGAAGGGTGTAGGCTTTTATATTTGTGAGCTTATATTCTCCTCTGGAAAACATAATATCCAGAGCATCCATATCCTCATTAGAAGAAATCATATAATAAAAGGTATCATTATTGTTGGGATAAGGAGCCTCAGAGCCGGAAAGCCGGTTTCGGATGCCGTTTATGGTAATGGACATATCCTTTTCCCCATTGTATTTTACGTCAAAAGAGAGCAGCAGAATAGTGGATGCCGGCAGTGTTTCCGGCAGTTCCAGGCGGAAGGTTTCATCTTTTTTTGAAGTCTTGTGATCAAGAAAATCGGCAGGCAGGGAATATTCCTTCATTTGAGAAGCGTATGGCAAAAAAGCGGCAGAAAGATCACTGGCATTCTCTGAATTGTCAGGAGAATCCGGCACAATTGTGCGGTTGGTAATGGTATCCAGTGTCTGCGGATAAGAAAGCTTATCATATTCACTTTCTGTCATCAGAGCCGTACTTCCATAAGCAATAGGCAGCACATTGCTGTTTTCTGCCAGTATATGCCCGTCTTTTTCCAGAAGGGTCTTATAGCCCGCAGGAACTTTATCTGCTTTTGTCTGAATATACCGGACGCCCATCAGATATTCCTGAAAAGGATTTACATCAGCTGTCATGGCAACACGGTTGCGGATGCTGATGGGCATTTGCAGGATATCGTACAGCAATGTATTGTAAGTGCTGTTGGAAATAGAGGAATACAAGGTGCTTTTATTTTGCTCCCCGGTGATCACATAGTTTGAATTGTTGGATGGGTGCTCGATCACATCGAACCGTGCCTGAGGATTTTCACAGCACGCCTCCAGATCCTCCCTGGAAAAATAGTCCCTGGATTCGTCTGCAATTGTGGCGTAATGCTCTTCCTGCCCTTTTGTCAGATAAAGCATAGAAGGAATCGCAAGCAAAAGTACAAGTCCTCCAAGATTTATCCACCAGCAGCTGAATGGTATCGTGATTTCTTTTTCCTCCAGAAAAACGCCAAGGGAAGCACAGACAAGAAGCAGCACAAGATCAGCTGTGACCAGGTGCCGGATCTGCTGATTATGTAAAAGGAAAATAAGCTGTACGATAACCGGAATTGCACAAAGCAAAGCCAGTGGCAGACTGTGGCGTATTTTTTTCTGTCTGAGGCCTTCAAGAGCCTGTGCAGCCAGGTAAAGAATCAAAGGCAGAAATGGGATCAGGCATTTGGGCCTTACATATAAAGTGGCATTTAAAATCCAGTAAAAAATGTCAAAAAACAGCAGTGCAAAAACAGCAATTGCCAGCTTTCGGGTTTTCTTTTCCCGTATGCATAGAAACAGTGCATACAGACAAAAAAGAGTGAGTCCGCAGCCGTAAGGACTGTATAGGATGCTGTCCAGTGTGGGGTTCACTCCCAGGATTTTTAACAGGGAAGTGGAATCACCGGTATCCTTTTTATTTCCAAGGATGGAAAGACCGGTGGGAAGCAGGAGAAAGAGATTCATGGATACGGCAAAAGACACGTCCACAATATAGTTCCACCATATTTTGCATTTTCGTTTTTTCTGCATTCTGGCGGGTACATTTTTCAGATGCTCCGGCAGCAGATGGCTGATATAAAGGATGCATGCCAGAAAGCAGGATGGGAAAAAGTAAAAGCTATGCAAAATGCAGAAAAACAGGGAAAGGATCAGTCCAATATGGGGATGGATGTGGTACACGTCCTGTTCCTGGTGCTCAAAAATCCGGTCCAGGCAGAGGAAAGCCAGTAAAAGAAATGGCAGATAATTCACAAACATGATCTGTCTGTGCGCCTGGAAAAAGCAGTTTGCGCTAAGATAAAAAAAGCCGCATGCAAAGCTGGTAAAATCCGAAAAACCCTTCCTGTGCAGCCAGTAATAAAGAAGTCCGCCTCCAAGCAGGATTTCAAATATTGCATATCCCTGAATAAACCATTCCATTTCCACATGGGGAAAAAGATAGGAAATCAGTACATCCGGGCGCATAAATCCGTAGTAGGAGAGGGAAAAGAAATTGGTTCCGCCTCCAAGTCCGGTGAAGTCCGGAAACAGGCTTCCTGTTGCATAAAAATTTTTTCTCATATAATCAGCAATGGTTACATGCTGGGAATACCAGTCTGTCTCGGAGCCAAACCAGGAACCGGAAGGTATCAGAAGGAAGATGAGAATGCTGCCAGCTGTCAGAAGAAGCAGCAGAGTAATGGCGTTTCGCCAGGTGAATTTTTGAGGCTTGCTGCAGAAAATCATAATAATTCCTTTCTGTTGCTGAGCTTAAAACAGCAACAAATGTTAAGTTCAAATTATGAAAGCACATTGTAAGCGGTTTGTCAAGCGGCTTCATCTTAATAATTTCTGAATGATTTTCCATATTGGGAAGACCTGACTCTTGTTTTAGGAAACTGCTTGTGTTAAACTTTCCTAGAGCATGTTTGAAAAATCATTTCCGCAATCTGCACGCCCCACTTTGCGGTAGATTTCACCCGAATTCGGTTGCCGTAGCCCACTACGGCGCCCTCATCCGGGCAAAATCTTCCACAAATTGTGACGCACATCTTGCAGAAAGCATTTTTCAAGCCTGCTCTGGAGCATGTTTGAAAAATGTTGTTATAAGATTGCTTCGGAAAGCATTTGGAAAACACGTTTTGGAGAATAAAGAAAAGAGGATATTTTAATATATGTTAGATGTTTGTCTGCTGGGAACCGGAGGTATGATGCCACTTCCAAGAAGATGGCTCACTGCTCTGATGACCCGGTATAACGGCCACAGTCTTCTTATTGACTGCGGCGAAGGAACTCAGGTGGCAATTAAGGAAAAAGGATGGAGCTTTAAGCCTGTTGACGTGATCTGTTTTACCCATTATCACGGAGATCACATCAGCGGACTTCCTGGTCTTCTTCTTACAATGGGGAATGCAGAGCGCACAGAACCGCTTACCTTGATTGGTCCGAAAGGTCTTGAGCGGGTAGTAAACGCACTTCGCGTGATCG
The DNA here is from genome assembly GCF_039841815.1 of Ruminococcus sp. 1001136sp1. NCBI lineage: Bacteria > Bacillati > Bacillota > Clostridia > Eubacteriales > Oscillospiraceae > Ruminococcus > Ruminococcus sp. 1001136sp1. The sequence goes on from NZ_JBDPGY010000005.1 coordinate 215,157, forward strand.
CACCGGAGCTTCCTTTTGAACTGAAATTTATCGAGATTAACGGACCTGAACAGGTATTTGAGATTAATGGTTACAGGATCACGGCTTTTAAGGTAAACCACAATGTACTTTGTTATGGATATTCACTGGAGATACTCCGTCAGGGGAAATTTTCCCCGGAGCGTGCCCGTGAGCAGGGAATCCCATTGAAATACTGGAATCCTCTGCAGAAAGGCCAGACTATTGAAGCCGATGATGTGACATATACTCCGGATATGGTTCTGGGACCTGCGAGAAAGGGACTGAAGGTTACTTACACTACAGATACCAGACCCACCGAGTCAATTTTGAAAAATGCGTCTGGCTCAGACCTTTTTATCTGCGAAGGGATGTACGGCGAGGATGACAAGCTGGAGAAGGCAAAAGGCTATAAGCACATGACGTTCCGTGAAGCTGCTACTCTGGCGAAGCAGGCTGATGCAGGGGAAATGTGGCTGACTCATTACAGTCCGTCTCTGATCCGTCCAGATGAATATATGGACATGGTGCGGGATATTTTCCCAAAAGCTTATCCAGGCAAAGACGGAAAAACAATGGAAATGAATTTCGAAGAGGATTAAAAAATGAAAGATACATTCATTCTTGCAATAGAAAGTTCCTGTGATGAAACTGCGGCTTCTGTAGTAAAAAACGGCAGGACTATATTATCAAATGTGATTTCTTCCCAGATTGCGCTTCACACTCTGTATGGAGGTGTTGTGCCGGAAATCGCTTCACGTAAACATATTGAGAAAATCAATCAGGTGATCGAAGAGGCACTTTCCGAGGCAAATGTGACCCTGGATGATCTGGATGCAATTGGCGTTACTTACGGTCCTGGCCTGGTAGGTGCTCTTCTTGTGGGCGTAGCTGAGGCGAAGGCCATTGCATATGCGAAAAAGCTTCCTCTTGTTGGAGTGCATCATATAGAAGGACATGTTTCTGCCAACTATATTGAACATCCGGATCTGGAACCGCCGTTCCTTTGTCTGATCGTGTCCGGCGGACACACACATCTTGTAATTGTAAAAGACTATGGAGAATTTGAAATCCTGGGACGCACCAGAGATGATGCTGCGGGAGAAGCTTTTGATAAAGTTGCCCGTGCAATCGGATTGGGTTATCCAGGTGGACCAAAGGTAGATAAATTGGCAAGAGAGGGAAATCCGGACGCCATTGTTTTCCCGAAAGGAAAATTAGGAGACTGTCCTTATGATTTTAGCTTCAGTGGCGTGAAATCTGCTGTATTGAACTATATTAACAATGCCCAGATGAAGGGCGAAGAGATCAATCGTGCCGACCTTGCGGCTTCTTTCCAGAAGTCTGTGGTAGACGTACTTGTGGAGCACACAATGCTTGCTGCCAAAGATTATCACATGGATAAGATTGCTATTGCAGGCGGAGTTGCGTCCAACGGAGCTTTGAGAGAAGCTATGACTAAGGCTTGTGAAAAGAGGGGCTATAAGTTCTATCGTCCGTCACCTATTTTTTGTACAGACAATGCGGCGATGATCGGCGTGGCAGCTTATTACGAATATATCAAAGGAACACGCCATGGATGGGACTTAAATGCAGTTCCTAACCTGAAACTGGGAGAGAGATAATGGAGCAGGGCAGATGTACGGCAATCGTTCTGGCGGCAGGCCAGGGCAAAAGAATGCATAGCAAAATACAGAAGCAGTTTCTGGAAATAGGAGGGAAGCCGGTTCTGTATTATTCCCTGCATTGCTTTCAGGAGAGTCCGCTGATCCAGGATATTATTCTGGTGACGGGGGAAGAAATGATTTCTTACTGTGAGCAGGAAATTGTAAAAAAATATGGCTTTTCCAAGGTGCGCAAGGTGACAGCAGGAGGAAAAGAGCGTTATGATTCTGTGTATGCAGGACTATTATGCTGTCAGGATACAGATTACGTGTACATTCATGACGGTGCAAGACCATTTATCACAGAAGAGATGGTTCAAAGAGGATATGAGGCCGTGAAGCGAACCAATGCGTGTGTAATGGGCATGCCGTCCAAGGACACTGTGAAACTGGCAGACTCGTCAGGCTATATTAAAGAGACTCCAGATCGTAAAATTGTATGGAATATTCAGACTCCTCAGATATTTTCATATGATCTGATTCGCGGAGCTTATGAAAGCATACGCAAAAAGGACATGACAGGGGTAACAGATGATGCAATGGTAGTGGAGCAGAAGACTGGAACCAAGATCCTTCTTGTGGAGGGATCCTACCAGAATATCAAGATCACTACACCAGAAGATCTGGCGATTGCAGAGGCTTTTTTGAGATATTGAATGAATTTTTGAAAAAAATAAAAAATC